>USFU01000092.1 GCA_900554135.1 uncultured Collinsella sp.
CGTCAAGTGCGCCGAGCTCGCCTGGCGCACCCTCGACGGTATGCTCGAGGGGCAAGCTAACCAGTAGCGGATGCCCCGAATCCAAGGATTTTGATTGCCGAGCCGCTTGTATCGGGCGGCTCGGCTTTTTCATAGCGAGCGCACACAGCCCACGCGTCCGGCACCCCTTCTATCATTCATCGCACGGCCAACCGCGAACACGAGCGTTTTCCACCGTACCAAAGGCTTGCGACAGGGCCACAGGCACTCTAAGCAAGTTGCCAAGCCCCATCTTGCTGGTCTTCGGCACGCCTCACGCCTGCCGCAGATGGGTCCCATAGGGTGCGGCGTGCATTTTTGCGAATATTCAGCACGCCAAGCCGTGTGTATACGCATTGGAAGCGTTAATCAACATCTCCAGGCGCCTTTATATTGCGTTTTAGAACAAACATCGTGGTCTCGGGGGCCCAAACATGGGCTTCAGGGGCGCATCGGCAGGCATAAATAGCTTCAGAGCCCATATGTTGCAAAATTGCGGCGGTGCCGACAGTACCACGATGCAGAAAACTCCGCTTTTTGCACGGCGCAGACGGGGGTAGGTACGGGAAAACCGAGCTGAGGCGTTATTTTATGCATAACGGCGTCTGTTCTATGCAAATTAAGAAGTGCAGTTACCGTACCCGAGCTTTTAGAACAATAGCTGTGGCGTATGGGCGACCCTAGCTGCGGTGCACAGGCGGCCCTACACCACGTTTCCGCCAGTCCGCACCGCCGCTCGCGCACGGGCGCGCACAATACGAGAAACGGTACTTTTACCAATCCCCGTATACCGCTCAATCTGACGCACCGTAAAACCAGCATCGTGCAATCCAAGAATAACGACATTGCGTTGCGCCGACGGTGCGGCTTTAACCACGTGGAGCGGAACCCCGAGCCCCTTCGCCAACTTTTCGGCAAAGGCGTGGCGTTCCCACTCCGTCTCTTTCATATCGCACAGCGCTGGCTCGCAGCCGTCGGGCGTCGAAAGCGAATGGGCAATAAAGCCCTCGGCAGAACCAAAAAGCTCAAGCACGCAAGAAGGGTCGGAAAATCCCCTCGTCATATCGTTGTCATAGGCCCATAGATACTCGTCAAAGCTGCTCCACGGATAGCGCTCGATCAGAGCAATACCCGCCTCCTGCGGATTAGCGTGTACAGAGCGAACAGCCTCCATCACCTGCCAGTCGGTATCGAGCGAGCGGCGCTCAAAACGCTCACGAAACAGGCAGCCCGTGCGCCCGGTACGTTTATTGAACCGACGGGCATACGTCAGCAGCAACCGCTGCATGGCTGCGCTCATTTCGTCCTCATAATCCAAAAGCACCAGATCCACGTGGTCGTCCATAAGGCACCACGCCACGATTGTCACCCCCGCCTCCCGGCAGCAGTCGCGCATCAGCTCCAGAAACTCCCAGCGGTCGTCATCGGTCTCAAAGATCAGTTGCTTGCCTGTACCGCAGGCACAGACATGGTAAAAGCCGGTGACCGTTCTCCAAACGCGCTGCATGACGCTCCCCTCGCCGGGATCTGCTTGCCATCCAATACAGCACGATTGAAGCGTGCCATCAAAACATTCACGTAAAACAACTACGCCACACGGCAAAAGGCAGTATACAGGCGGCGAACGGCATCATAGCTACAGGTCAGACAACGCGACATAGTCAAAAGCTTGAACAGAACCGACCCCCTTCAGCGAACCGCACAGCCGCAAACAGCTTTGTTAAATCGCTTCAATTGAAAGTTCCGCGCTTCTCGCTACGAAAACTGAGCCGTTCGCCGAATATTCCGTGCATTTCGCGGTATTATAGGGGCTGCATGTCATGTCCCTTTCGAAGGGTCGCCCGGCAATCGCCAGCCACGACCCCCAGACGGGACGCCAACACGATAGAGAGGAGAGGCATGCAGTACTCACAGGAAGTGGAGAACATGTGCCCCGTTGCCAAGGGTGCATACCACGGCCCCGCACCCATCCCCGAGGAGGGCAAGTGGGTCCAGGCTAAGGAGATTTCCGACATCTCCGGTCTTACGCACGGTGTGGGTTGGTGCGCACCTCAGCAGGGCGCCTGCAAGCTCACGCTGAACGTCAAGGACGGCATCATCGAGGAGGCCCTCGTTGAGACCATCGGCTGCTCGGGCATGACCCACTCTGCCGCCATGGCTTCCGAGATCCTTCCCGGTAAGACCATCCTCGAGGCCCTTAACACCGACCTCGTCTGCGACGCCATCAACGTTGCTATGCGCGAGATCTTCCTGCAGATCGTTTACGGCCGCAGCCAGACCGCGTTCTCCGAGGGCGGCTTGCCCGTGGGCGCCTCCCTCGACGACCTCGGCAAGGGCCTTCGCTCTCAGGTCGGCACCATGTTCGGCACCAAGGCCAAGGGCGCTCGTTACCTCGAGCTCGCTCAGGGCTACGTCACCCGCATGGCTCTCAACGACAAGAACGAGATCATCGCATTCGAGTTCCTGAACCTCGGCAAGTTCACCGACGCCGTCAAGGCCGGCAAGACCCCCGAGGAGGCCATCGCTGGCGCTATGGGCCACTATGGTCAGTGGGAGAACGCTGCCAAGTACATCGACCCGCGCACCGACGAGGAGACTCACTCCGTCGCCAGCGTGTTCCCGGTTCACGAGTAGAAAGGGAGGGAAATAACTATGACTGTTACGTTCGAAGGTTACGAGCGCCGCGCTGACAAGATCAACAAGTGCCTCGCCGACAACGGCATCGCCTCCCTCGAGGAAGCTCTGCAGATCTGCACCGACAAGGGCTTCAACCCGCGTGAGATCGTCAACAACACCCAGTCCATCGCCTTCCAGAACGCCGAGTGGGCCTACACCCTCGGCTGCGCTCTCGCTGTCAAGCGTGGCGCCAAGACTGCTTCTGAGGCTGCCGCCATCATCGGCGAGGGCATCCAGGCCTTCACCGTTCCCGGCTCCGTCGCCGAGGACCGCAAGGTCGGTCTGGGCCACGGCAACCTGGGCGCTATGCTGCTCTCCGACGACACCGAGTGCTTCGCCTTCCTGGCCGGCCACGAGTCCTTCGCTGCCGCTGAGGGTGCTATCGGCCTGGCTCTGAACGCCAACAAGGCTCGCAAGAAGCCGCTGCGCGTTATCCTCAACGGTCTGGGCAAGGACGCCGCCCAGATCATCGCCCGCATCAACGGCTTCACCTATGTGAAGACTCAGTTCGACTACTACACGGGCGAGCTCAAGGTCGTCGAGACCATCCCCTACTCCGATGGTCCCCGCGCTGCCGTTAACTGCTACGGCTCCGACGACGTCCGCGAGGGCGTTGCCATCATGTGGCACGAGAACGTCGACATCTCGATCACCGGCAACTCCACCAACCCCACGCGCTTCCAGCATCCCGTCGCTGGCACCTACAAGAAGGAGCGCCTCGAGGCTGGCAAGAAGTACTTCTCCGTCGCTTCTGGTGGCGGCACTGGCCGTACCCTGCACCCGGACAACATGGGCGCCGGCCCTGCCTCTTACGGCATGACCGACACCATGGGCCGTATGCACTCCGACGCCCAGTTCGCCGGTTCTTCCTCCGTGCCTGCGCACGTCGACATGATGGGTCTCATCGGCATGGGCAACAACCCCATGGTCGGTGCCACCGTCGCCTGCGCTGTCGCCGTCGAGGAGGCCCTCAAGGCCTAATCGCGCCCGCGCGATGCTCATATAGTTGAGCTTTAGAGCCGCTACCTTTCGAGGTAGCGGCTCTTTTTGTTTGCGCTATCGCAGGGTAGCGAATGCCGATATATCAGTTGGGGCGAAATACGAGATGTGACGAGATGAAACGTCAGAGCGTCCATGACGCCCACCTGTCATATGTGCCCTTTACCGATTTGCCGAGTCTTTGCGGCCCCATTACCGATCACCCGTGCGACAATGCGCCGGACGAGAAAGGAATCCGATGGAATCGACTGATGTACTGGTAATTGGATCTGGCATTGCGGGCCTTTGCGCCGCCATCGAAGCGGCGCGCACAGGTGCAACCGTCGCTGTGGCAAGCGCCGGCAAGACTATGAGTGGATCGAGTTTCTTCCCCGGAACCTGGGGCTTGGGGCTTATCGGACCCGTTAACGAAGACGACGAACAAGACCTCATCGACACCATCCAGACCGTTGGTGGCGGCGTCGCCGACCCCGAGCTTGTCCAGACGTTTGTCCACGGCATTCCCCAGGCAATTGAATGGCTCGAGCAAGACCTGGGCGTTGAGCTCCAGCGTCCGCAAAGCGCTGAGAGCGCTCAGCAAAAGCAGTTTATCCCCTGCTTTGACCACAAGACGCGCATGTGGCGCGGCCTCACCCGCAAGCCCCTTGAGGACGCTCTGACGACCCGAATCGAGTCACTCGGCATTCGCCTGCTCCCCCGCCATGAGCTTATCGACCTTGTTGAAGATACGAACGGAAAGATTGTTGGCGCCGTGCTCTACGACCGCGCAAACGAGCATCTCGTGCCTATAGCAGCCAAAGCCACTATCATCGCTGCGGGCGGCACGGGTGGCCTGTTCGAGCGAAGCCTCACTTCCGCCGACGTGCTCAGCTCATCACAGGCCATCGTCCTGGCGCACGGTGCGTCCCTTACTAATATAGAGTTTATGCAGATGATGCCCGGCTTCATTGAGCCCAAGCGCAACTTGGTCTTTAACGAGAAAACCTGGCGCTACATCAAGTTCGACCAGCCGGTCGATATTTCCGACGAGAAACTAGACGAGCTGCTCGAGCAGCGCTCCGGATATGGCCCCTTCACGTCGCGCTTGGCTTCCAGCGCCATCGATCTTGCCATCGATCAAGCGGGTGCCGAAGGCCTAGCGCTCCACTACAACTTCCCTCGCGAGGATGTCCCAGAGTTTGTGCAAACCTTTGCCACCTGGCTGCAAGACGAGCACGGCATCGCCCCGACTGACGAGATGCGAGTGGCAATGTATGCCCACGCCGCCAACGGCGGTATCAAGATCGACAAGACCGCATACACGGGCGTTGAGGGACTCTATGCTTGCGGCGAGGCGACAGGCGGCATGCACGGCGCCGACCGCATCGGCGGCCTGTCAAGCGCCAACGGCATCGTGTTTGGACGCATCGCGGGCGCAGCAGCAGCCCTTGCAGCGCAGAATACACCTGAGGAGACCCCGAAGGCGGATATCGCCCTCCCCCAGCATGGCATTGCCGCACCAGACGCCGAGCGCCTGACCCGCAGCCTCAAACACACAATGAGCACCTACTGCATGATTAACAGGACCGAAGCAGGCCTCTCCAAGGCGCAACAAGATCTTGAAAGTCTGCAGGACGAGGCCAAGGCTCTAAATAAGTCGCACGCCAACGACAACGAAATCGCCGCCCTCGCCCGCCTACAGTCGCAGATTCAGCTGGCAACGGAAATGGTCAAAGCCATGCGCAAGCGAACCGAAAGCCTGGGTTCGCACTATCGAGCGGACTAAGCTGAGCACCCCTCTAGAGCAGAACACATCTTCTCGATATTAATGGGTCCCGTGAGCTCAAAGCGACACGGGGCCCATTCGTGTCCGCGCGGGCAAATATACTCATTCTGAATACGGAGTCGGCATAGTCCACGTAGACAAACGAACAGAAAGGAAGAGATATGGACAGCAGGGATATCGAGAAATGGCGTGTCGAACTTGACAGCTACGCCCATGTAGAAGACGGCGTTGAGTATTGGCTCGCACGCGATTTAATGGAGCCCCTCGGATACACCCAATGGCGTAATTTTGAGACTGCGGTTAAGAGATCCATGGCATCGTGTGACACCAATAAAATGCCTGTTGCCGCCCATTTTGCTGAGGCCAGCAAAATGGTAGATGCCGGCATCGCCAAACGAGCCGTAAAAGACTACAAGCTGACACGCTACGCATGCTATTTAATCGCCCAAAACGGAGACCCAAACAAGCCCGAAATCGCGCTCGCACAGGCGTACTTCGCCGTGCAGACACGCCGTCAGGAGCTCATAGAGCAGCGCTTCGCAGAGATTCAGCGCCTACAGGCGCGCCACTCGTTATCCGATTCAGAGAAACAGCTCTCGGGCATTGCGTTCAAACGAGGCGTGGACTCCAAAGGATTCGCAATCATCAAGTCGAAGGGCGATGAGGCGTTATTCGGCGGCAGAAGCACGGCGGACATGAAGCGGCAGCTTGGTATGCCCAAGAGCGCGGCATTGGCGGACAGGTTAGCCGATGTTCTCATCAAAGCAAAGGACCTTACGAACTCAATGACGGCCTTCAACGCCGAGGAACACGATCTGTACGGCCTGGACCAGATCAAGCAAGAGCACATCGAGAACAACACAAGCGTGCGTGGTAGCCTCATCGACCGTGGAATTGTCCCCGAGAATCTACCGCCTGCCGAGGATACAAAGAAGCTCGAACGTCGCGTGAAAGCAGACGAGAAAAAGCTCAAGGAGGGTACTGACGGTTTTACCGATCCCCAAGGTAAACTCGATCTGTAAATGCGGCTGCGCCCCGACGGGTTCGACCCCATGCGAGGTCAACAAAAAAAGCGACCAGCCGAAGCCAGTCGCTTTAACATGCTTTGGGTGGGCCGTCAGGGGGTCAGCCTGCTTCGCAGGCGGCCGCTGCGGCACTTCGCGCCTTGCGCGCTGCGCTGGTAAATGCTTACGCATTTCCTCAGCTCCGCGCCCCGACGGGTTCGACCCCATGTACGGTTAACAAAAAAGACGGCCAACCGAAGTTGACCGTCTTAACATGCTTTGGTGGGCCGTCAGGGGGTCGAACCCTGGACCTTGGGATTAAGAGTCCCCTGCTCTACCAACTGAG
>USFU01000093.1 GCA_900554135.1 uncultured Collinsella sp.
CATCAAACAGCGCGTCTATGGTTTATAAGTCTTCGATAACCACCCGTCACTCTGAATCAAACGACATGTCACCCGAATCGACTTCAAAACGATACGTGGCAGACTTGTCACCGTTATCGAATTCAAGATTCAAAATGGTCTCGCCGTCGTAGCCAAGCGGAAGGAAATCGCTCTCGAAGTCGCCGCTGCCCAAGGTGAGGCTCGCCTTAAAGCCCGTCGAGTTCGGAACCGTCATCTCCACATCGCCCGAGCCCACACTCACGTCCATCGACTTCGCGGGGGCCTGGTAAAGCTCGAGCGTCACATCGCCCGAACCGACCTCAGCGCTAAGCGCATCAGTCACGCTGCCCGTAAACTCTACATCTCCCGCACCCAGGAAAAGATCGAAACCATCACAGATGACACCGGCAATCTGCAGATCACCCGAGCCCACGTGCGCGTTGACTCCCTTCAGATGTTCGGCAACACGGCGCGGCAGCTCGACCGTAACTGAGCGATCGATTGCCTTACCGTCATCACTTCCAAACTGGGAAACCTTGAGCGTCGAGTCCTCGACGGATGCGATGTTTTGCGTCGCGGCCTTGGAGGCATCCATACCCTCGGCAACGCGCCCCCGCTCGATAACGCGAGCCTTGTTGCCATCAACAACCTTGACGTCCACCGAAGCCGCATTGATATCGAAATCGAGGTAGCGGAACTCATCGGCATCAAAAGTCGTGCTCGAAAGCTGCTGAGGCCGAGCGGAATAGTTACCGCTATTCAAGGAATCGTCCTCGTCAAACATATCGTCAAAATCAGACAAATGGCCAGATAAAATGCCGGTCGTACGCACCATATCGGAATGGGCCAATACCCGCGAAGCGCCAAAGACAAGCCCAATGATGAGTACAAACGCCCCAACGCCAACGCCCAAGCGCACCCTGGATTCATGCGAAAGCTTCATCATTCATCACCCTCTTTGACGACCGGCTCAGCGGTGGTCGCGGTAGCCACGTCAGTATCAACCGAAGCGGAAGCATTCTGAGCCCTAGTTGTCACCGGCGCCGGACCAACCTGGATATCCCCACGCGCCCAATCGCCATCGAGCGCACGAGCCACCCAGTGATAAATGGGAATCGTAAAGAAGATCAGCGCGGCAAAGGGACCGGCACCAAACAGGAACATCAGCAAAAAGAACAGCAGCCAGCACACGGCCCAATACGGGAACGACTGGAACGGGCCCTTCACCGGAGTCGAGCCAACCGCGGTGCCACTCGTCGCCTGCGCCGTAGCGGCATTGGCGGCCTGCGCACTCCAGCTTGCCGCCTGCGCCGCCTTGGCCGCGGCATCACTTGCCTGCGTAGCTGCCTCCGTGGCGCGTGCCGCCGCCTCATGGGTGCGGGCGCGCTCTGCCGCCTCGGCCTCGCGCTGACGGGCGCGGTCCTCGTTCTCAAACTCGATATCGTCCTCGATCTCGTCGCTCGGATTGAGCAGCTCGTCCAGGCTCACACCATAGAGCTTGGCGAGCGAGATCAGGTTCTCGGTATCGGGCGAGCTCTCCGCGCGCTCCCATTTACTGACCGCCTGGCGCGACAGCCCCAGCTTTCGCGCCAGCCCTTCTTGGCTAAAACCCTTGCTGCGACGAAGGTCTGCGAGCCGCTGCGCAGTTTCTACATTCATGGTTCCTCCTATGTGATGCCAGCCGTGCCGCCGGACCGCTTTTGTTCTTAAGGCGCCTTGCACAGTTAAAAATCTATCCGCCACCGCCAAAAGCATGCCACCTATTCTAGTGAGATTTTTGACAACCGGCGGTTGCGGGTGCATATGAGCTGCGGAAATGTGTCCAAACAAAGCAATGACCCGTAGCTTGGTTGTCCCCGTTGCGGCGTTAACGGTAGTATGGTCGTACTGTTTATTCCGCACCGCCAACGGAGGGAGTTCCGCGCCGTGAACCGCGATTTCGCCTCATCGCTCATCCAGCTCAACAACACGTTCTATCGCGAGCACTCCGCCTCCTTCTCCGATACGCGTCAGGCCCCGTGGCCCGGCTGGGTGCGCACCATGGATATCGCGCTCGAGCAGCTCGACGTCGCCACAATCGAGCATCCCGTCCGCGTCTTCGATCTTGCCTGCGGCAATATGCGATTCGAGAACTTTGCCGCCGGCGGCGCACTTGCCGCCAAGGGCGTCGACGGAGCAAACCCCTCGGCAGATGCCAGCTGCCCCTTCGAGTTCTATGGTGTCGACTCGTGTCAAGACCTGGCCATCGATGCACATGGCCACGCACTGCGCATTCCCAACCTGCACTTCCAGGAGCTCGATGTGCTCGACGCCCTTATGAAGCTCAACCCCGCCGAGACACCCGACGTGCTTTTCGACGCACCGCTCGCCGACATCTCGGTCTGCTTTGGCTTTATGCACCACGTGCCGTCGTGCGAATACCGCGTGCGCGTGCTCGACGCCTTGGTGCGCCAGACGCGCCCGGGCGGCATCATCGCCATTAGCTTTTGGGAGTTTATGAACGACGAGCGCATGGCGCGCAAGGCCGTTCGCGCCGAGGCCCGCGCCGAGCTCACCCCGCCGTTTGAGGGTTACGATTCCGCGCAGTTTGAAGCCGGTGACCACCTCATTGGCTGGCAAAACGACCGCCACGCCTACCGCTATTGCCATCACTTTGACGATCAGCAGATCACCGACCTGGTGCGCGGCGTCCGTACGTTCTACAAGAGCGGCGAGGTCCCCGTGCGCGAGCTTGAGCGCTTCCATGCCGACGGTCGTAGCGGCGATCTCAACCGCTATGTGATTCTCAAGCGCCTGTAGGCACCGACGGCTTACTGCCGAGCTGTGCCGCGTCTTTCGGGCAAACTATGCCCACCCTTTTCAACCCATTGACGGAACGCGCAGCTATGCGTTCCATATTTATGACCAAGGAGCCTCATGGGAGCCGTCCACGTTCGCACGCCTAAGAACTTTGTGCTCGAGAAGCGCCTGGAGCGCTACGCCGATGCGATTGAGACGAACCCCGAGGCCTATGTCGGAGATTGGCGCGAGGCTTGCGCGCCAGTTGGCAGCAAGCCCTTCGAGTATCTTCACCTGGATCTTGGCTGTGGCAAGGGAACGTACCTCGTAGAGCGCGCAGCCCGCGAGCCAAACACCCTCTTTATCGGTATGGACCAGGAGCCCATCTGCATCGCCTATGCCGCGCAGAAAATCTGCGAGCAGGAGCTGCCCAATGCGCTCGTCCTGCCCCGAGGCGCCGCATCGCTGCCACAGCTGTTTGCCGCAGGCGAGCTCGATGCCATCACCATCAACTTTCCCACGCCGCAGCCCAAGGCCAAGTACGCCAAAAAACGACTCGTCCATGTCGACCATCTGATGCTCTACCGCCCGCTCTTTGCAGTCGGCGCCACCGTCACACTGCGAACCGACAGCAAGCCTCTGCGCGACTACGCCCTGGGGCAGTTTGCCGCGGCCGGCTACGACACACTTTGGGTAAGCGACGACGTCCGCCGCGACCATCCCGAGCATCCCGAGACCGAGTACGAGTGTCGCACGCGCGAGATGGGTGCCGTCGTCTATGGCATTTGCGCTACACCCGGCGCGGAGCCTACCGAAGAGCAACTCGCGGCAGGCCGGGCGCAAGAGCAGAGCCTCGCCTGCTATCTGCCCGATAACCTTGATGAGCTCGCCTATGTACCTCTGGGCATGGAAGAGGCCGTCGAGAACTTTAAAAACCGCGCCCGCAAAGGCAAGAAGCCTTTACCGCAGGAGTCCCAGAGGCCTCTGATGGTCGCGGCGTCGGCAAACAAGCGCAAATAGGCGCCAGCGAACGGCCCTCAAATCTAAGTGAGTAGACTTTTTTGCAATAGCCAAGCACAGCCCGCATAGCGAAAAATAAAACCGCAGGTAGATCCCTTGCGCAAAAGCCATGTGCTCGCGATATTGCAAAAAGTCTACTCACTTAGCTGGCGACCGCACCAAACAGCTGGACAGAACGCCCATTTCCTGCATTTTCTTGCCTGCGAACGCATCGATGCGACGCTACGCCATAATGGATGGCGAACAAACGCGAGAGAAAGCAAACCACATGGCACAGACCACGACAGATACTTCCGCCAGCACCGTTTCCGGCGCCGGCGCCGCCAGCTCATTCTCGGGCGGCACGGGAACCGAAGCCGAGTTCGGCTCGCTCGGCGCACTCTCCCCCACCTGGTGGGAGCCCGAGGATGGCAGCGAGCCCGAACCATGGCTCACGCCCGATCAGGCCTTCGAACGCTTCTTTGAATGGACGAGCAGCCGCGGCATTGAGCTGTGGGATCACCAAGAAGAAGCCCTCATGGACCTGGCTGCCGGTGACCATGTCATTTTGGGAACACCGACCGGATCGGGCAAGTCGCTTGTCGCGCTGGGCATGCTCTTTATGGGTATGGCGCAGGGTAAGCGCTGTTATTACACGGCCCCCATCAAGGCTCTGGTCAGCGAGAAGTTTTTCGACCTTGTGCAGGTGCTCGGCCGCGATAACGTCGGTATGATCACCGGCGACACGCATATCAACACCAAGGCGCCCGTCATCTGCTGCACGGCAGAGATCCTTGCCAACGACGCGCTGCGCGAGGGCGAAGATGCCGATGTTGGCTGCGTCGCCATGGACGAGTTCCACTACTTTGCCGACCCCGATCGCGGTTGGGCCTGGCAGGTGCCGCTGCTCACCCTGCCTCACACGCAATTCATGCTCATGAGCGCCACGCTCGGCGATGTCACCGCGATCGCCGCCTCGCTCGAGGAACACACCGGCGCTACCTGCGACTTGGTCGTCGATGCCCCGCGCCCCGTGCCGCTGAGCTACGACTATGTGACGACCTCCCTCGAGGGCACCGTCGAGCTCGCCATGCGCCGCGGCGAGGCCCCGCTCTACATCGTGCACTTTAGCCAGGATGCCGCCCTTGCGACGGCGCAATCCCTCGCCAATTTTGGCATCGCCAGCAAGGAGCAACGCGAGGCTATTAAGGAAGCCGCCAAAGGCACGAGCTTCTCGACGGCCTTCGGCAAGATCCTCAAACGCTTGCTCGGCTGCGGCGTCGGCGTGCACCACGCCGGCATGCTGCCGCGCTATCGCCTACTGGTCGAGCGCTTGGCACAGCAGGGCCTGCTGCCCGTCATTTGCGGCACCGACACACTCGGCGTCGGCATCAACGTGCCCATCCACACCGTGGTCCTCACCGCGCTCACCAAGTTCGACGGCTACAAGATGCGTCGCCTGCGCGCCCGTGAGTTCCATCAAATCGCTGGTCGCGCCGGCCGTTCGGGCTTCGATACCGAGGGTATGGTCATCGCCGAGGCCCCGGAGCACGAGATCGAGAACGCCAAGCTCATGGCCAAGGCGGGCGACGACCCCAAGAAGCTCCGCAAGATTAAAAAGAAGAAGGCCCCCGAGGGCTTTGTCACCTGGAACAAGCAGACCTTTGAGCGCCTGATCGAAACGCAACCCGAAACGCTCAAGCCGCGACTTCGCATCACACACTCCATGGTGATTAGCGTGGTCGAGCAGGGCGGCGATGCCCGCGCCCGCGTGCACGACCTCATCGAGACGAGCCTGCAGACTCCCGAGGAAAAGGCAAAACTCGAGGTTCGTGCCGACGAGATCTTCGCCACGCTCATCGACTCCGGCGTCGTCGTGCGCACTGAGGTGCCGCCCGCACCTGACGCTCCGGCTGACGCCGCGTCGGACATCGACTACGCGCTGACGGTCGACCTGCCCGAGGACTTTGCGCTCGACCAGCCGCTCTCGCCGTTTTTACTTGCCGCGCTGGAGCTGCTCGACCCCGAGAGTGAGACCTATACCATGGATCTCATCTCGATGGTCGAGGCTACGCTCGAGGACCCCAAGCAGGTATTGCGCGCACAGGAGCGCGCCGCGCGCGACCGCGCGATGGCCGAAATGAAGGCTGACGGCGTCGAATATGAGGAACGCCTGGAGCGCATTCAAGACGTCACCTACGAAAAGCCGCTCGAGGATTTGCTCGACGCCGCCTTTGACAAGTACTGCCAGGAAGTACCCTGGGCCAACGACTACCAGCTCTCTCCCAAGAGCGTCCTGCGCGATATGCTGGAAAGCGCGAGCGATTTTAAGGGCTATATCCAAAAGCTCGGCATCGCCCGCTCCGAGGGCATTTTGCTGCGCTACCTAGCCGAGGCCTACCGCTCCCTCGATCGCACCGTGCCCATTGAGAAGCGCGATGAGCGCTTGCGTGACATCATTTCGTGGCTGGGCTTTGTGGTGCGCTCGGTGGACTCAAGCCTGGTGGACGAGTGGGAGAACGCCGGCAACCCCGCTGCACTCGACGCCGCGCCGCCGCAGGGCATCGACGAGGTCGTTACGGACCGTCGCGGCTGCACGCTGTTGGTGCGCAACGCGCTCTTCCGCCGCGTAACCCTTGCAGCCCGCGGACACGTGCGCGATCTGGGCGAGCTCGACGAGGACTGGGGCATGAGCGAGGTCCGCTGGCAAAAGGCCCTCGTTGCCTACCATGAGCAGCACGAGGAAATCCTCACCGACGGAGACGCCCGCAGCGCCGCGATGTTTTCCATCGACGAGTCCGACGAGAAGACCGCGCACGTATGGCACGTGCACCAGATCTTTGCCGACGAGGATGGCGACCACGACTTTGGCATCATGGGCGATGTCGATCTGGACGCCACGCAGGACGGCGGCGAGGTCATCTTCAAGAACTACCGTGTCGGCTTTATCGAGGACCTGCTCGAGGACTAGCCGAACATACTGGAACGAAACAAGCGGGGCCGTTGGCAATATCG
>USFU01000094.1 GCA_900554135.1 uncultured Collinsella sp.
CGAGGTGACCGGGCCCAAGTCCTCCCAGCGATGCTCGCGCTGCAGGTCCTGGTAGCCGGGCAGGCGCTTCATCATAGACAGCACCATGGCAAACATGTGCTCGCTTACGGCCTGGCCGTAGGCGCCTACCGAGCAAGACAGTTTGGCGTCGGCCGGCACGGTGCCGGCGGCCAAGTAATCGTCATAGCCGGCAGTCTGCAATTGCAACAGCTGGAGATGTTCGCATGCCGTGAGCATGTCAGGGCCGATGTTGCCCAAGATCACGTCGGCATCGGCGACCTGCTCGCGCGTGGCGGCGTCGGAGCTCGTGTAGATAAAGTCCTCGCCCGGAGCGCTCGACTCAAGAATTGCGCGATGGCGGTCATTGACGGGCAGCAAAACCAGGATGTTCACAAGCAGTCCTCTCCGCTCAGCCTGCCGAAAAGGTACAGGTTTATTTTGGCAGGTTTTATCAGGCAAAACGTTCAAATAAAAACGCCGGATGCAAGACGAGCGTGCCCGTCGGCATCCGGCGCATCCACGGCTACCAGCTCAGCAGCTCGTAACCGTCCTCGGTCACCACAAGCTGTACCTCGCATTGGGCCGAGTCGCTGCCGTCCTTGGTGCGCACGCACCAGCCATCGCCCTTGCTGATCTTGATGTCGGGCGCTCCGGCATTGACCATGGGCTCGATGGTAAAGACCATGCCCGGAGCCATGATGGTGTCCACATCGGGTGCCTCGGTGGTAAAGCCCACAAACGGGTCCTCGTGGAACTCCTTACCGATGCCGTGTCCGCCGTACTCGCGCACCACGCTAAAGCCGGCGTCCTCGACCGTCTTTTGCACGGCCTCGGCCATCACGGACAGTGGCAGCCATGGCTTGACGGCTGCCAGACCCGCCTCCACGCTGGCGCGGGTGACGTCGACCAGGCGCTGGCGCTCGGCCGAGACCTCGCCGATGCAGAACATGCGGCTCGAGTCGCTAAAGTAGCCGTCTAGGATTGTGGAGCAGTCCACGTTGATGATGTCGCCCTCGTGCAGCACGTCCGTATCACAGGGAATGCCGTGGCAGACGACGTCGTTGATCGAGGTGCACGCGCTCTTTGGGTAGCCCTCGTAGTGGAGGTCGGCCGGTGTGCCACCGTGCTCGACGGTGTAGTCGTAGATCATCTGGTCGATCTGGTTGGTGGTCATGCCCGCGGCGATGTGCTCGCCTACGTAGTCGAGCACGCCCACATTGATGGCGGCCGAGCGTTTGATGCCCTCGATGTCGGAGGGCGTCTTGTAGAGCGTGCGGGGCAGAACCTCCCAGCCCTCCTCCCACAGGCGCTCGAGGCGCTCGTCGAAGGCGCTGTGACATTTCTTATATTTTTTGCCGCTGCCGCACCAGCAGGCGTCGTTGCGGCCGGGTACGGGTCCGTTGTCATACATGGCTAACTTCCTTTCATCCGCAGCTAGTATAGCCCACCCACGCGTCCATAAAAGTTGCGGTGATATAGTTCCGATTTAAGCGGTTTAACAGCATAAACAGGAACTATATCACCGCAACTGATGGAGCGGGATGGCGGGCACTAGCTGCTGCGTGGTTTTGCTAGTAGCTCACCTGGCAGGGAATGCCGAGGGCTTGGACGCGCGCGGCAATGGCGTCGAGCACCTCGGGCGCTGCCTTGGCAAGGCCGGCGACCGGCGTCTCGCGCGCCACCGTGTAAATGGTCGCCTCCTGCGGACGAATGCGCTCGAGCGCCGCGAGCCAAGGGCCGACGTACTCCTCGCCAGTGTTATCGAGAGGCTTGCCCTGATACTCGCCGGTCAAAAAGATTGTCTGGATAATGACATGACCGTCAAAGCTCGCGAACGTCTCGATCTGGTGCTCGACGTCGTAGGGGCCAACAGGCTGGTCGAGCAGCTGGATAAACGCCGGGTCGACGGTATCGAGCTTGAGGATGTTGTCGTCGACCATCATGAGCGCATCGTGTACCTGGGGACGGTCGGCGCGCGTGCCGTTGGAGAGCACGGCGATCTTGGAGTTTGGGGCAAACTCGTCGCGCAGCGCGACAGCGCCGGCGATGGCCTGCGGAAACTCCGGTGCGGCGGTGGGCTCGCCGTTGCCGGCAAACGTGATTACATCGGGGAGCTCGCCCTCGGCTGCCATCTCGCGCAGCTTTGCCTCGAGCGCGTCGAGTACCACGGCAGCTGTGTTGTACGGCTCGTGGCAGGGGCGCTCGGCGTTGAGGCCGTTTTCGCAGTAAATGCAGTCGAACGTGCAGATTTTGCCGCTGGCCGGCATCATATTGACGCCGAGCGAGAGACCAAGGCGACGGCTGCGAACGGGCCCAAAGATGGGGCTGGCATTCAAAAACGTAGACATAGGCATATGCTCCTCAAGACAATTGTGCCTAAGCATAGCATCGGCTCCAAAGCAAGGTGCGGGCTCTTGCTTTACAAGTTTCGTTTTTTCACGTCGCTCGTTATGCCGTGCCATGAAAAGCCTCGGGTCGGGTACAGTTAATCTGTTAACAAGGCGTAAGGCAATGCGGGTCCATCCAACCGTACTGACGTGCAGCTGGATGGGCATTGATGACGGGGGCACAACATGGATTTTACGGTCGAGAACGCGGGCACCACGATTGCCTGTCGCGAATATGCCGGCCCGGATGTATCGCCTGATGCTCCCGCCTTGGTGTGCGTGCACGGTGCGTGCGTCGACGGCGTCTTTTTTGACGCCATCGCCCGCGAGCTCGCCTGCGACTATCGCGTCATTGCCTACGACCGCCGCGGTTGCGGCGAGAGCGGCGACGCTGCAGACGGACGCTACGACCTCGCCGCCCAAGCCGCCGACCTGCAAGCTGTTATCGAGCATATTGGCGCTCCGGCAAACGTGCTCGCGCACAGTGCCGGTACGTTGGTGGCCCTGGAGCTTCTCCGTGCAAACCCCGCCATAATCTCGCGTGCGATTCTGCATGAACCCGCCGTGACGGATGAGGGCGCCGGCCTGGGCGCGGCCCCGGTTTTGCTCGAGATGATCGCCGCAGGAAAGGTCTCCAGGGCATTACGGGCCTTCTTGGGCGCCATCGGCGATTCGGACCCTGAGGCCCCCAAGTTAACCGAGGCAGAAGCCAAGCATGCCCTGCGCAACGGCCGCAGTTTCATGGCGAACGAATATGGGATTACTATGACCTGCGTTCCCGATTGGGATAGTGTTCGTGCGTCAAAAACGGTGGCCGCCGTGCTCCTGGGTGAGCTCTCGATTGACACGCCTCGCGAGGCGGGCACAAGGGTGGCGGCTGAGCTTTTGGACTGTCCACTCGTAATGGTTCCCGGCGCGCACAATGGCCTGCGCGATCGCCCGGCAGCGGCTGCTCAGACTGTCCGTGGCATCTTGGGGCTCTAGCGGCTGCAAAAAACAAAACAGGCTTCACCCGCAAACGTTTCGGCTGTGTTAACAAATGCGCTCAAAACCTCACGTTTGCGGCTCCAATTGCGCCGTCTGCCAACTCATAAAAATGTAACAGCATTCACGTGCTTACCTGCATCGGCAAGGTGTTACCCTTGAAACATTTGGAACCCACCGCTACTATGCGCACCTATCGAAAGGGCCCCATATGCTCAATAATCACGAGGTCAATCTAACCGGCGAGGAGGCTGCCGCCGAGGTCGCCCGCGTCGCGAAGACCTACCCCGTGGTGCGTTTGCTGTCGGCCGATCAGATTAAGAGCGAGCCTAACTGCTTGCTCGCCGGCGATCGCTGCCCTTGTCTGCGTCAGTCGAGTCTTGAGGCCTTGGCAGGTTCCGATGATGTATCGGAGCAACTGCTCAACGATGGTGTTGAGTACCGCGCCCGTCTGCGCCCTCTAAAGGTCGAGGGCAAGCCTCATGTCCTGCTGATGGTGCGTCCGATCGATGAGCAAGAGGCTGCAGAAGAGGACCTTGTCTACACCGACGTGCTGACGAGTGTGCACAATCGCCGGTATTACGAGGAAAAGCTCCGAAGCGCCCGTATGAATGCCGGCGTTGCGATGATCGACCTTGATGATTTTAGGGTCTTCAACGATACGTGTGGCCGTCATGCCGGCGACCTTGCGCTCGGTGCTGTGGCGACGGCCATACGCAGCGGTATTCGTTCGACTGACGAGCTTGTGCGCTATGGCTGCGACAAGTTTGTGGCCGTTATGCCTGATATTCCCTCCGATGACTTCGCCCGTCGCCTGCGTCAGGTATCCGATGCCGTTCATTCCACAATTATTCCGGGCCATGAGTACGTGAGCTTGACGGCATGTGTTGGTGGCGTTCGCATTCATGGCGAGACGGTCGATGAGGGCGTTGGCCGCGCTGTCCAGTTATTGAGCCGCGCTAAGGCAAAAGCCGGTACGGTCGTGACCGATGCCGATTCCATCGAGGCCTTCCAAAGCGAAAAGCCTTTGGTGCTTATTGTCGATGACTCCGAGATGAACCGAGTCATTCTCAACGAGATGCTCAAGGACGAGTATTGCATCCTCGAGGCCGATAACGGTCGTGCGGCGCTCGACATGGTCGACCGCTATGGCGATGAGTTGTCGCTCGTGCTGCTGGATATTGTCATGCCGGGCGTAAGCGGCTTTGAGGTGCTGGCCGGTCTGTCGCGCCGATCGGGCATCGACAATCTGCCTGTCATCATGATTTCGAGCGAAGATTCCGATGATATGGTTCTGCGCGCGTACGAGCTGGGCGCCTCGGACTATATCAACCGCCCGTTTGACTCCCGTGTCGTGCGCCGCCGTGTAAGCAACACCATCCGCCTATACGCCAAGCAGCGCCGCCTGACGAACCTGCTGTCCCAGCAGTACAACGAGCGCGTCAAGAACAGTCGCATGCTCATCGACATCATGGCCGGCGTCATGGAGCTTCGCAACGGTGAGAGCGGCAGGCACGTTACGAACATCGAGAAGCTGACCGAGCTGCTGCTTGGCTGTCTGGTCCAGCGTAGCGGCACGATCTCCCTCGACAATGAGGAACGCTCCACGATCGCCCTGGCTTCGGCGCTGCACGATATCGGCAAGATGTCGATTGACGATGCGATTCTCAACAAGCCCGGACGCCTTACGCCCGAGGAGTTCGAGATTATGAAGACGCATACTACGATCGGCGCCGACATGCTGCGTGAGCTGGGTAGCCATCACGCCGGCAATGCGCTTATGGAATATGCGTACCAGATTGCGCGTTGGCATCACGAGCGCTGGGACGGCAAGGGTTATCCCGATGGCCTTAGGGGCGACGAAATTCCCATTGCCGCGCAGGTGGTTTCGGTGGCCGACGTGTACGATGCGCTGACGAGCGTGCGCGTGTACAAGGACGCTATTCCGCACGAGGAGGCGATCCAGATGATCCTGGATGGTAAGTGCGGCACCTTTAACCCGCTGCTGCTCGATTGCCTGCTCGAGGTGCAAGACCAAATTGCCGAGACGTTGGCACGCCCCGCCGATGTCGTCGCGTTTCCTACGATTTAGTTTGACCAAAGGAGTTTTTAATCCATGATTTCCATGCGTGAGGCGTATGAGAAGATCGGCGCTAATTATGATGACGCGTGTGCTCGGCTGATGGGCGGGGAAATGCTTGCCCGCTTTGCCCTCAAGTTTTTAGATGACGAGAGCATGGACAAGCTGGAGGCTGCCATGGCGGCGGGAGACGCCGAGGAAGCGTTTATGGCAGCGCACACACTCAAGGGCGTGAGCCAGAACCTGGGATTCGATAATCTGTACGAGCCGGCGGTCGTGGTGACCGAGGCGCTGCGCGGCGCCGATGCCGTTGACGGCGCTCGCGAGGGAATGCATGCGCTGCAGCAGCAATATGCGGCTACGATGTCGGCCCTGCGCGAGGTGGCTGAATAAGAGCTTGCGAGCCTTGATGACTATGAGAGTGGATAATCTCCCGTTTTAGGCCCGGTGGTGGCCTCGAAGTGGGAGATTATCCACTCTCGTTCGATACGTGTCCAAAAATCCACTCTCACCCCTTCTGATTAGTGAATGGGCTATGCGCACTGGCGGGGCTTTCCGCATGCAATCAATATCGTTGTTCGATAAACTGTTCGAATAACGATAGAGTCGATGAGGGTGAGTGTATGTCTAACAGCGTTCAGCGTATGGCCAAAGCGGGCGAAAATATCAGGAAGCTTGGCTTTTGCATGGCAGCCGTTTTTGCAGGGATGCTCGTCGCTTTTGCCGCGTTGGTTGTTTACGTGATCTGGTATGCGGTTGCAAACGTTGTTTCTGTCGATTCTTTCGGTGTCGTGACGCTTCTCGATGGCGGGAGCATCGTTATCCCAAGCGGGCTGTGCCTGGCACTCGTCGTGGGTGTTTCGCTTGTCGTTTTGTGCGGAATCAGCCATAACATCTCTCGGGGCGTCTCGCCCTTTACCAAGGCGCATGTGCGGCTTATCCGTGTTCTCGCGCTTGCCTTTGCTGTTAACGCCGCGGTTTCGCTTGTTGGTGCCTATGGATCGGTCAATCTCACCATTGGCGGACTGGAGCTTTACATTGTGCCTCATTCCTTCGTTATTGAGATTTGCCAAGGCGCTACCTTTGATGCGGGGTCGTTTATCGGCGCAGTTGTCTGTTTGTTTATCTCGGCGATCTGGAGTTATGCCTCGCTGCTCCAAGAGCAGTCTGACGAGCTTGTGTAGGAGGAAACATGAGCTATCTCATCATCGAGCTTGAGACGCAGCTGCTTAAGACCGGAAAGACCAGCGCTGATCTGATTCG
>USFU01000095.1 GCA_900554135.1 uncultured Collinsella sp.
GTTCCCTTTTCGCACAAAGACGAGGCCAAGGCCCTGGGCGCCAAGTGGGACCGGGCCAAGAAGATCTGGTACGTGCCAGATGGCGTCAACCCCGAGCCCTTTGCCGCGTGGCTGCCCGGCGTGGATCGCTCCGACCTCAGCGCGCCCTACATCTACCTGGTGCTGGGCAAGCGCGAATGCTGGAAGTGCCACGAGCAGACGACGGTCGCGGCCTTTGGCATTCCGTATCGGGCGGCCGAGGATTCGGACAGCTTGGCCGCGCCCAGCGATGCGCCCGCCACGGACGACGCAAGGCGCGTCGCGATCGACACCTCCCACGCCAACGCCGTGGCCATCGTCCCCGCGCTGGGCTGCGTGCCGGCCGAAATCCGCGACTACCTGCACCAGCGCTGCGGCTACAAGCCCGTAACGTCGCGCACCACCAAGACCGCATCGCTCGCCAGCACGTGTACCGGTTGCGGTGCGCTGCAAGGCAGCCATTACCTATTCGAGGAGCCCACGTCGCCGTTTGCACTCACGGCCATCAACAAACTGCCCGCGCTGGAGTTCGTGCGCGTGGAAGTCGCCGGCGTCTATGGCATCCCCGCCACCCAAGGCGACTATGATCAGGCGCTCTTCACCTGGGCACGCGACCACCATACTCAGTTCCACAAGAGCCTGTTCGAGGGGATTTACCTGTAGGACAAAACTCGAAAATCGAGTCCAGATTTCCTCGAAAATCGAGTATGATTATCCTCGAAAATCGAGTGTGAAAATCCTCGAAAATCGAGTATGCGCAGGTAGTGAGGTTTATCAAATCATGATTTCTTATGGTTCGGAACAGCCCAAATCCTACCGTCCTCGCCTTTTGGACGAACGACTGCAAACCCTGCTCCAGATTTTTGGAGCGGTCGAGATTCGGGGCACAAAGTGGTGCGGCAAATCATGGACCGCGCTCGCATTCGGTGAGAGCGTCGTTCATCTTGACGATCCAAACGTAAAATCGCTGGTCGAAGCCGATCCTTCGCTCGCTCTTCAGGGCGATAAGCCGCATGTCATCGATGAGTGGCAGGAGACCCCCGCAACATGGGATGCTACACGCCGCGCCGTAGATGCATCCGGCGGCGAGAAGGGCCTCTTTATCCTCACCGGGTCGTCAACGCCGGCAAAAGACTCTGTCACTCACAGCGGCGCCGGTCGCATAGTTCGTCTCGACATGAGCACCATGACGCTTTGGGAACGAGGGCTTTCAACGGGATCCGTTTCGCTGCAAAACCTATTCGAAGGATCATTCGAACCTTCGGCCTATAAAGGCTCGCTCCCCATGCTGGCCGACGCAATTTGCTGCGGAGGATGGCCGGCACTTGTCGGGGCGAGCCCTCAGATGGCCGCAGAGGTCGTCAACCAGTATCTCGATGCCATGTACGAAGTTAGCGTTCCGCAAAAAGGAGGCGTGGGGTCTACAGCACGACACATTGTGTCCTCGCTTGCACGCAACGTTGCGACCTCTGCCACGCTTAACACCATCGCTGCAGACGCCTCGTTAGGTGACAGCGACGCCCAGCCGGCAACTTCGACCGTGGCGTTTTACCTCGACATGCTGGAGAGCATGTATGCGCTCGTCAATCTGCCCGGTTGGGATGCACCCGTCCGCGCAAAGTCCCGCTTGCGCACCAAGCCAAAGCGCTATTTTGCGGATCCCTCCATTCCCGCAGCCGCGCTTGGAATGAATCCCGAAAGGCTCCTTGCGGACGGCCAAACTTTTGGCCTGCTCTTTGAGTCTCTGTGCATTCACGATCTGAGTGTCTACACCTCATGCCTGCCCGGCTCGCATCCGGGATCGCTCCACTACTACGGCGACTCCGACGGACTTGAGGTTGATGCCATCATCGAGTTGAACGATGGCCGCTGGGCAGCGATAGAAATCAAGCTCGGCGAATCCAAAGTTAGCGACGGAATCCGCAACATCGAGCGCCTGCGCCGCAAGGTCGCCCTGAACCCTGCCGCGCGCAACCCCCAGCCGGAGTTCTGCGCCGTCATCACCGCGACCTCGCCCTTCTGCCGCTACGACGCCGAGCACGACATCTACGTGTTCCCCATTGGAGCGTTGCGGGCGTAGGGCGATCCATTCTGAGGCACCGGATTTGTTCGACCGGCAATTCGGTCAACGAAGTTACAGCTCCGTATCGTCATAGGTAATGGCACATCCGCAGGTTGGACATTGCTGAGGATAGACTGGAAGACGCAGGCCTGTTCGAGCCCGTAGGTCAGCGGCGTGTTTGTCACGAGTGTCGATGAAGCTGATGTCTAGGCATGGGAGGTCTGCGCCACAATCCGGACACGGTAGACAGATGTGACTGCAGCTGACTTCGACCGTTGGGAACAGATTCCTATTCATCAGAGCTCGCGGTAGGTTTCCGTACACGCCTCGCACGATGTCACTTCGCCATCCCATGGTCTCCCCTTTCACGTTTTAGCTGTTGAGGAGAGGATGGCAGGATCGTGCAGCTCCCGATGCGACGCGGCGCGATCCGATCAATCGACATGATTGGGTTGCACCGCGCCGCATCTGACTAATACGGGGCAACGGCTTCCGCCCGACGTCGCGATTCCGAGAAATCGAACTCGGCGCGATGAGCCTCGAGGAATCGAGCGTTGGGGCGCAGATGACGCTCATCCGGCTCCCGCAACACCGACCCGGCAAACGTCGCATAGTCCGTATACTGCAGAAGGTACGACCCGCAAAGCTGATAGTCGCCGCGCACCAACTCAAACGAAATCAGATGGGCATCGAAGAGCGAGTGCAGATCGCGGCGTAGCAGGATTCCGTTGCTGACAACCTGCGATTTGGGACCCGAGTAGTTCTCGATATGCGCGGCTTCGAGCGCTTCGTTGACGTTGCAGCCCGAGACGGCGCATCGACCAGTGTAGGCCTCAAAGAGTTCAGTGCGAAAACGCTGCTGGCCAATTCGCTCGCGACGCAGCGCATAACGGACCTTTTCATCATCGCTCGCCGGAGTGCCAGAAAACTCCGCCGCGACCGGAGCGTCCTTCATGTAGCTCATATCGGGGAAGAAACGAGCGTCTGGTCCACCTTTATGGACGGGGCCATGCAGTACAAACCAGCTGTTCTCAGGTTCGTAGCGCTCGACGAATGCGAGGCCCAGCACCTTGTAGCCAGCACTCGTTGCAAAGAACACACCAACGGGAACGCCGCACTCCATGCAGTTGATCATCTTTTGGTTGTAGTCCTGGTCGCGCCAGTTTTCGACTGAAGCACTTTGCGACGAGTACTTGAGCACCCACGTACCATCCTCAAGATAGAGCGGCGGGACATCGGGGTAAGCGCCGCGCTTGGAATTGTGCACGGAGAGCGCAAAGGTCTTCTCGCGCGGATGTTTAACGCGCCCGCGACCAGGCCAAAAGATGCCCGAATCGCGCGACACCGGAAAGAGTTCGGAATCAATCGTCAGACGAAAAGGATATTGAGGGCTGTCGGCACTCGTGCGATGCGGAAGCTTATCCCACAGGCCGCCACGCTGCTCCTCGCGCAAGAACCACTCCCAGGCCTGAACATATTCGAACGGCACAAAGCTGCAAGCGCGGTCGAAACTCGGCCGAGCAATCAGTGGAACACTAGAAGCGATGCCGTCCATAAGGAACCTCCAGAAAGAACAGTTCCTCACATTATCGCCGACGCAGTGATGCCGCCAAACGAAAAAGGGCCCACTTCCTTCGAAGTGGGCCCTTGGGCAAGATCGATTAATCTAACTCAGTGTTACTTGGAGTCAGGAATGATGCCGACCAAGCTGACGGTGACGTCGAAGGTCGGGCTTCCTTCGCCAACGTCGAGGCCAGACATATTCTGGCAATCGTTGTCGGTGCCTTCCATCCAGATGACGACTTTAAAGTTAGTGCCATCGTAGCCAACGTGAGCGAGCATCTGAGCATCACCCGTCGGCTTTACGTAGGAGTCGCCACTTCCGGTTGCTCCCCAGTTTTTGCCATTCTGATCAACCATGTTGGCACCGCACACATGGGCATAAGACGGCGCCATTGTCACCGAAAGGTTGCCAGAATTCACGCAGCTCCAGCCCTCGGTAGCGGAGACATCATTTCCCTTACCAGTCGGAGGAACAGGAGCATAGACAACCTTAAGCTCATCGTCGATTAGCAGACCAACGCGAAGGCTGCCTTTAATCTTGTTGAACCAGTCTCGCGAAGCGCCTTCCGATGCGGTTACAACAACGGGACCGTTCGAGCTGCTGTTGTCGAGATAGACGTCAGCTTCACCAGTCTGATTAATCGTATAGAGCGTATATTCCGCCATGGTATAGGCGTAATAAGTCTCAGTATCTCCCTCGAGCGTATAGGAGCCCTCAAGCTGCTTGGAGATTGTTGCCTTCTGATAGCCACTTACATTTGTACCGTTCCACGATTTTGGAACATACCAGTTAAGGGCATCGTTCGTTGAAGACGGGCTAATTTCATGACCACGACTTGCGGCGGTCGTTTGGTGATCACTACCGTCATGAATGGCATCTTTACCGGGCGCAATCTGGAGAACCATTCCGTTTGCCTGAGCGCTAACAGTGCTCGTAGTACCATCGACCTTTGTGTTTGAAACGAACCAGGCATATGTTGCAGAACCAAGCGCAACCGCCGCCATAACGACAGACAAGGCTGCGACTGCAAGCTGTTTTTTCATCTGCTTAACGCTCAACGGAAATCCTCCTCTCTAAAGAAAAAGGCGGGGGACACCTCTCCCCCGCCTTGTTTAGCTGCTTATCCCGCTAGTTCTTATCGGTCTGAGTAGAGGTAGCAGTGAAGACAACGTTAATGCGCTTGGAAGCCGTCTTCAGGTTCTCAAGATTGTTCGTAAAGACCTGAGCATCGTCACCATCGTAGAAGACATACATTTCAACGGTTGTCTCATCCTCGCCAATCTTATCGGCAAGCTTATGCGTGGTGTCAGAAGAGGAGACAATGCCGTCCTTATTGCAAAGCACCCAGTTCTTCCCGCTCATGACCAGCACGCGAAGCGCAGAATCAAATTTATCATTATCGCCTGTGGCACCCGTAATTTTGGCCGAATCAACTACAAGATTGGTGAGCTCAGCGCCCTTTGAGCCAACATAAAAGGTGTTCTTTACGGCATACTTTCCAGTAACCGCGGCGGCAGGCGTGCCGGCAGCGTCGGCGCCCTGAGCAGGAACAAGCTTGACGGTATTGTCGACCTTCAAGCCATCAGTCGCACTGGTACCGAATGCCGTATAGAAGTTAGCCAGCATATCGTACGGAGTCGTGTCGGCGCCATTTGCCCAATGAGCCGGATAAAGCGGCGTGTTCGCAACAGAAGAATCATCCGTGCGAAGATCCTTAGACTGTTCATTCTCATCACGGATATACATGAACGCAGAGTTCGACTGAGCAGAAATCTTACTGGTCGTTGCGTCGACCTTGTTGTTGCTCACAAACCATGCGAAGGTGGCGGAGCCGAGGGCTACGGCTGCCACGAGGACCATGGCGATGGCGGCGCCCATCTGCTTTTTTAATGCCTTGGTATCCATGCGGACCCCTTTCTTTCCCCATTCATCCCAGATGACCCTCGAGAAGCCCGGAAGGGGAGCCCGCGCTTTCGTGTTGGATGCTGCTTGCCCATCCTTTAGACATGGAATTGAGGATACCATAATTCTTACGATTTCCTTATGAGTTTTCGGCGGCTTAGAGTGCGACATATTCGCGTGGCTACCTTGGGTTATGCGACTTTGTTCGAACGATTTTGACGCACATCATCGAGAGGTCGATAAGTCCGTCTTAAGCAATAGCTCAAAGGACACGCCGGAGGCACCTCCGAGCACAAGCCTCCCGCCTCTCCCCCACTCGCTATACTGGTGTAGCACGTGTAATTTCTGCCTGCCTACGCGGGATGTTTGTTGGGAGGATTCCATGGCTGCTGCCACTCAACCCAAGGGAAGCGTTTCGTCCGGCTCCATCAAACCGGTGACGCGCAAGGCCGTTCGTTGTCAGCGCGAAGTCGCCTGGCTGGTCACGCAAGCGGCCGGTAAGCTCGTCGCCACCACCGACGACGTCAACGCGCCCACGCCCAGCTTTGTACTGGCGGCGGCATTGTCGTACACCCGTGAGCAAGAGCAGGCCGCTCAGGACCGTGGCGCCGCGATTGACTACGAGGCCATCATGGGCCCCGACCTTGCGAGCTTTTGTGCGGCTGCGGGGCTGCCCGCGGCACCAAACGCGCTTTCGGACGCGGGTTACATGTTCACGCTCTCGGGCGCGGACCTCATCCGCGACCTCTACGCCTACTGCGGCGACCTGGGCGAGCACACGGAAAACGCGGCGCAGGTCAAACCTGGCTATGCGATCAAGCTCGCGCTGCGGTTGTTCCTGCTGGACGACGCCGCTGGCAACGGCGCTACCTCCGCAGGCAACGCCTCCGCATAACAAAAGCGCCGGGCCGGAAAATCGATTCCGGCCCGGCGCTTGTTCGTTCTACTTGTCCCCGTCCCCTGCGGGCGAGTTCTTTTGGTTGCGACGGTTACTCCAGGTCACGTTGTGTTCCTTGTAGTAATCGGGTGCCTCGTTGCC
>USFU01000096.1 GCA_900554135.1 uncultured Collinsella sp.
CGCCATCCTTGCGCTCCTATCTGCCAAAACGAGCATAGTCTTTTCTATTCTAACGTGCCGCACGTGCCAAGTGGCGCATGCGGCACGTTTTGGTGCTCGGTTGTTTCCGTTGTGTTACTGCCCAAAGACCTCTTCGGCGATGCGCGCGCTTTCGGCGGCGTCCTTGGCGTAGTAGTCCGCGCCGATCTGCTTGGCGTATTCGGGGGTGAGCACGGCGCCGCCTACGATGATCTTGACGCCCGGAACCTCGGCATGGAGCAACTTGATGGTCTCTTCCATGGCGACGACCGTGGTGGTCATAAGCGCCGAGAGGCCGACGAGCTTAATGTCGCGCTCCCGTACGGTCTTGAGTACCTCTTGCGGGTCGACGTCGCGGCCTAGGTCAAAGACGGTATAGCCGTAGTTATCGAGCAGCATCTTGACGATGTTCTTACCGATGTCGTGGATGTCGCCCTTGACGGTGGCCACGCAGATCTTGCCCTTGTCGGCGATCTCGCCGGCGGGCATCAGGCGCTTGATGGTGTCGAAGCCCACGCGTGCGGCTTCGGCCGAGGCCATAAGCTGCGGCAAGAAGAACTTGCCCTGGTCAAAGAGGACGCCAACCTCGTCGAGGGCGGGGATAAAGTGATTGTTGATGAGGTCCATGGCGTCATGGTCTGCCAGCAGACGCTCGGTCTCGGCCGCGATTTCGCCCTTGCGGCCCGAGACGACCATGCGACGAATCGGGTCGTCGTTGCCGTCGGTGCCGTCGGTGCCGGCAGCGGGCACGGTGTCGGTCGATGCGGCCTGAGCTGCTGCCGGGTTGGCGGCGATCTTATACGGATCGGTCCAGCCGGCATAGCGCTCGATGTATCCGGTCGAGCCCTCGTCCTCAACGCTCAGGACGCGATAGCTGTAGACGGTATCCATAAAGCGCTTGGAGCCCGGGTTCATGATGGGGGCGTCCAGACCCGCGCCAAAAGCGGCGGCCAAAAAGACCGAACCCAGCAGCGGGCGAGCGGGCAGGCCAAAGCTGATGTTCGACACGCCGAGCGCGCATTTGACGCCCAGGCGCTCCTTGCACAGGGACATGGCGCGCAGGATCTGCTCGGCCTGGCGTTGATTGGTCGAGGCGGTCATGACCAGGCAGTCGATGAGGATGCGGTCCGGGCCAATGCCGTAGCGGGCGGCCTCGGCCACGATGCGCTCGGCGATGGCGAAGCGGGCCTCGGCGGTATCGGGGATGCCGCCTTCGTCGAGCGTAAGGCCGACGACGTTGGTGCCGTAGTGGGCAACCAACGGAAAGATCTCATCCATGATCTGCTGCTTGCCGTTGACCGAGTTGATGATGGGCTTGCCGGCGTAGCGACGTACGGCGGCCTCGACGGCGGCGGGGTCGGTGGAGTCGATCTGCAGCGGCAGCAGCGTGGAGCCCTGGAGCTGTTCGGTCGCCTGTTGGATGATCTTGACCTCGTCGATCTCGGGCAGGCCCACGTTGACGTCCAGGATGTCGGCGCCCTGTTCCTGCTGGCTGATGCCCTGGCTCACGACGTAGTCCAGGTCGCCGTCGCGCAGGGCCTGCTGCAGGCGCTTTTTGCCGGTGGGATTGATGCGCTCGCCGATGACGGCGATCTTGTGGCCGTCGCAGGGAAGGTCCACGACCGTCTGAGCGCTCGTGACCGACATGCTGGGCTTGCGGTGGCGCGGGCTGGGCGTGTGGTTATCGATAAGCGTGCGCAAGGCGGCCATGTGCGCCGGCGTGGTGCCGCAGCAGCCGCCCACGACGCTCACGCCGTCCTCAATCATGCCGGCGACAGCCTCGGCGTATTCGGGTGCCTGGATATCAAAGACGGTGTTGCCGTCGTCGTCCACATGGGGCAGTCCCGCATTGGCCTGCACCATAACGGGCTTGTCCGTAACGGTGAGCATACGCGCGGCGAGTCCTCGGAGCTCGGCCGGGCCCTGGCTGCAGTTGATGCCCAAAACGTCGGCGCCGATGGCGTCGAGGGTGATGGCGGCGACCTCGGGGCTCGTTCCCAAGAAGGTGCGACCGTCTTCCTCAAAGGTCATGGTGGCAAAGACGGGCAGGTCGGAGTTCTCGCGGCAGGCGAGGACGGCCGCCTTGATCTCGGCCAGGTCGGTCATAGTCTCGATAATAAAGAGGTCCACACCCGCGGCGACGCCGGCGCGCACTTCCTCGGCAAAGAGGTCATAGGCCTCGTCGAAGCTGAGGGTACCCAAGGGGCGAAGCAGCGCGCCGATGGGGCCGATATCGCCGGCGACGTAGTGGGCGCCGGCCGCGCGGGCGCAGGCGACGGCGGCGGCAAAGACATCTGCCACGGTGGCGGCGCCGTCGAGCTTGTGGGCGTTGGCGCCAAAGGTGTTGGCAGTGATCACGTCGCAGCCGGCTTCGACGTACTGGCGCTGAATGTCGGTAATGACCTGGGGCTCCTCAAAGTTGAGCAGCTCGGGCAGGGCGCCGGCCTTCATGCCGGCCGCTTGCAGCATGGTGCCCATGCCGCCGTCGAACAGCAGGTGCCCCGTGCCCTCGATGGCGGCGCGCAGGCGATCGTCCTTAATGCGAAGGTCGTCGATCGTGCGCGTCTTGTATGCAGCGCCATTACGGCGTGCGGCATCAACGGGCGCCGCCAGTGCAGCGCCGTCCAGATCATGAGTGATAAGCGGAGTAAACATCGAGGGCTCCTAATGGCTGGAATAGCAGGTGGTGTGGGCGGCGCGGAAGCGGCAGTTCTCGCGCATGCGGCAGATATTGCAGGTGGGGCGGGTCTGGGCGTCGTGGACCTCGCCGTCGAACAGGCCGATCACCGCGGTCACGCTCTTGGTGGGCATGAGTAGGCTGGTGGGTGTGACGGTAAGCCCGATGAGCCGCGTGGCGTTGAGCGCGTTGACGATCGAGCGCTGGGCCGAGAGCGGGCAGTCGCCGTAGCCGGGACTAAAGCGCCAGTTGCCGGCGAGTCCGTGTGCGGCGGCCGCAGCCTTGACCTGCTGGTCCATCTGCTCGACGGCGGCTTCTACATAGGCAGAGCATGCGGCGTCGAGCACGGCTCCCTCCAAGGGCTGCTGGGCTCCCGTGGTGCGCAGGCGACGCTCGGCGTCCATGCCGAGGGTGCATGCCATGAGCGCGGCAAAGCGGGCGTCTTTGAGATGGCGATAGATATCGCGACCACGCAGCTCAACGTTGGTGCCGACCAAGCGAATGCAAGGCTCACTTTGTTCGTCCACGCCCGTGGCATCGACGGCAAACACGCGGCGCACGCCACGGGGCTCAATGTCCAGTTCCAGGCGCTCGACTACAAGCTCAATACGTCGTGACAGCTCGGGCTCAATCTGCTGGCCGCCGTAACCCAGATACCGCAGCATCTCGGCACGGTCGACACGGGGATGGTGCGCAGCATCGACACGGTAAAGCGCCGGCGACGCAAGGTCGGCCGGCACTTCGACAGCGGTTGTATCGATGTGCGGTTTTTCCATTACCCCAGGCGCTCCATAATGGTCGCGGCGATCGCAGGACGATTCATAGTGTACAGGTGCAGACCGGCGGCACCGTGCTCCTTAAGGTTGCAAAGCTGACGGGCGGCATAATCTACACCGGCTGCCTGCAGGCTCTCGGGGTCGTTCTCGTACTTGGCGAGAATCTTGATGACGGGGGAGGGCAGCGACGCGCCGCACATAAAGACCATGCGGCTGATCTGCGACTTGCCCATAAACGGCATGATGCCCGCGGTAATGGGCACGGTGATACCGGCCTTGTCGGCAAGCTCGCGAAAACGGTAGAAGCACTCGTTATCAAAAAAGAGCTGCGTCACAAAGAAGCTCGCGCCGGCGTCCTGTTTTTGCTTGAGGTGCTCGACCGAGAGGTTGAGATCCTCGCAGGCAATGTGGCCCTCGGGGTAGGCTGCGGCGCCCACGCAAAAGCCGGCGTCGACGAGCTCGGGGATAAGGTCGCGGGCGTAGGCGTAGTCCGAGGCGGGCTTGTCGTCCTCGGTCGCGCCAGCGGGAAGATCACCACGCAGGGCCAGGATGTTTTCAACGCCGGCGGAGCGGTATTCATCGATCTTGGCGGCGATATCGGCATGCGTGCGTCCAACGCAGGTGAGGTGCGCCACCGAGGGCGTATCGAATTCGCTCGTAATCATATGCGCGATGGGGGCGGTGGCGGCACCGTTGCCCGAGCCGCCGGCCGAGCAGGTGACCGAGACAAAGCTCGGCGAATGCTTGCACAGGTTGCCTGCCACTTTGCGAGCCGTGTCGAGGGTCAGCTCGCCCTTGGGCGGGAACATCTCAAATGAAACGGGCGCGGTGCCCTGGGATGCTGCCTGCTTAAAAACCTCGTCGACGCGCATATCGTGCTCCTTTAGATGCCTAGGTGCGATGTTTTGTTGCAAGGATTCTACAGCACCACTGCGCTAAGATGGAATTTCTCTCGCGATTTGGTGATACCAATCGAAAATACTTCGCTATCGGCATTTCCTATAACATAGCGGTCAATCTAGGATGGGACTATATTGAATGGTATCTGATGCGAAATACCAGTTAATAAAGCCCCGTCCCAAATTGACTACCTCTAAACCATGGGGAGAGGTCTGCAATTTATACAGTTGATTGGCTGTTGAGGGTGGCAACGCCGCCTCGATAGGGTAACCTCATTGATTGGTTTCGCGACAGCAACATAACGGTAATGTCGCGGAAACACGGCGAGTCTAAGCTATGACTCGTTCGTTAGTAATCAACACCGCTTCTCACGCGGTGCCGATACGAAGGGAGTTCCGTATGGCCGAACTTACTGACCGCTTCGGGACCATGGTGTTCTCTGAGGAAGTCATGAAGGACTACCTCCCCAAGGACATTTGGAAGCGCCTTGCTGCAACCCTCGAGGGCGGTGAGCCGCTCGACTTGGATGTGGCCAACGCCGTTGCCCACGCCATGAAGGTCTGGGCCATCTCCAAGGGCGCGACGCACTACGCGCACTGGTTCCAGCCGCTTTCGGGCATTACTTCCGAGAAGCACGACAGCTTCCTCGAGCCCAACCACGACGGCACCGCCATTACCAAGTTTACGGGCAAGAACCTCATCCAGGGCGAGCCGGACGCCTCCAGCTTCCCCAACGGCGGCCTGCGTGCCACCTTCGAGGCCCGTGGCTACACCGCTTGGGATCCCACCAGCCCCGCATTCATTAAGGACGATGTCCTGTGCATCCCCACGGCTTTTTGCTCCTACACGGGCGAGGCCCTGGACAAGAAGACCCCGCTGCTGCGCTCCATGACCGCACTCTCGCGTGAGTCCAAGCGCGTTTTGGCGCTGTTTGGTAAGACCCCCAAGAAGGTCGTTCCTTCCGTGGGCGATGAGCAGGAGTACTTCCTGATCAAGAAGGACGCTTACCGCAAGCGCAGGGACCTGGTCATCACCGGGCGCACCCTCTTTGGTGCTGCTCCCTGCAAGGGCCAGGAGCTCGAGGAGCACTACTTTGGCGCTATCCGCCCCACCGTCTCGGCCTACATGAAGGATCTGGACGATGAGCTGTGGGCGCTTGGCATTCCCGCCAAGACCAAGCACAACGAGGTTGCTCCCTGCCAGCATGAGCTCGCCCCGGTCTATGGCGAGGTCAACGAGGCCATCGACCAGAATCTGGTCATGATGGAGAAGATGAAGCTCATCGCCTCCCGCCACGACTTGGTCTGCCTGCTGCACGAGAAGCCCTTCGAGGGCATCAACGGTTCGGGCAAGCACAACAACTGGTCGCTTGGCACCGAGTCCGAGAATCTGCTCGATCCGGGCGACACCCCGCTCGACAACCTGCAGTTCATCGTCTTCCTCACCGCGGTGATCGAGGCCGTCGATAACTATCAGGAGCTCCTGCGTGCCTCCGTTGCCTCGGCCGGCAATGATCATCGTCTGGGCGCCAATGAGGCTCCTCCGGCGATTATGTCCATCTTCCTGGGCGACCAGCTTACCGAGGTCGTCGAGAAGATCATCGATGGCAAGGCTTCCGTCCATGCCACGCGCGGCGTGCTCGACCTGGGCGCCGATACCCTGCCCAAGCTGATGCAGGACAACACCGACCGCAACCGCACCTCCCCATTTGCCTTCACCGGCAACAAGTTCGAGTTCCGTGCCTGCGGCTCCGAGCAGAACGTCTCCGACTCCAACCTGGTGCTCGATGCCGCCGTGGCCAAGTCGCTCAAGTCCTTCGCCGATGCCCTTGAGGGTACGCCCGAGGATGATTTCCAGGACGCCGCGCTCGAGTACTGCAAGAAGGTCCTGACCGACCACCAGCGTATCCTCTTCTCCGGTGACGGCTACTCCGATGAGTGGCCCGTCGAGGCCGAGAAGCGCGGCCTTGCCAACAACAAGACCACGGCCGACGCCCTGCCCGCCTTTGTTTCCGATAAGGCCATTGCGCTCTTTGAGGAGACGGGCGTCCTGACCCGCGCCGAGGCTCAGTGCCGCTACGACTGCAAGCTCGAGAAGTACAACAAGCTCATGAACATCGAGGCCACCACGATGGTTCGCGAGGCGCGTCGTACCTATCGCCCGGTCATTACCGCCTATGCCACCAAGGTCGCTAAGGGCCT
>USFU01000097.1 GCA_900554135.1 uncultured Collinsella sp.
GACCGCGAGTTCCTCGACAGCCTTGCCGCCGAGCATCGCGTTGTCGTCACCCTCGAGGACGGCATCTTGGACGGCGGCTGGGGTGAGCGCGTGGCATGTTATCTAGCATGCACGCCGTTGCGCACGCGCACCTTCGGCATCGCCAAGGGCTTCCCCGACCGCTACGACCCCAACGAACTGCTCGCGCAGAACGGCATGACGGTCGAGAACATGGCCGCCGAAGCCGCAAGGCTTCTCAACGAGTAAAAAACCTCCGCAAGGGAAGCACCCCTGCGGAGGTTTTTATTTTCGCGACTCAATTATCTCAATCTGTAACATCTAGGGCCCGAATTCCCGTCTAACTGTTACAGATCTAGACAAGACGTCTTAGTCCCTAACCTTTGTCTCAATCTGTAACAGATAGAGACCTTTTGTCCGTCCAGATGTTACAAATCGAGACATTCGAATTCCCCTGAAGAGAAAATCTCAATCTGTAACAGTTACTCGGCAAAAACGGCTGCAGATGTTACAGATCGAGACAAAGCAGCAAGGCAACTAACGGTAGCTGTTCTTGAGAATTTTGACGACGTCGGGGTCGGTCAGCGTCACGGGGTCGTGGCTGAACAGGACGCCGTTGGTCGTCAGAGCGTTGTGCGCGATGGCCGGCAGCTCTTCGACCGTAATCCCCCACTCGCTCATGGCGAGGTCTGTCACATGGCAGGCCTCCATCAGGCGCGTGAGCTCAATCACAAAATCGTGCGGATCAGCTGCGACAGCATTGCCCATCAGGCGCGCCATGTCGATATAGCGCTCGGGTGCGGCGCCGTGATCGATCATCCACGTGTGGTAGGCACGCGCGATCATGATGAGGCCGGCGCCGTGCGGCAGGTCGTGATGATGCGCACTCATGCCATGTTCAAGACCATGCGAGCCCGTGGTGCCCGAGGCATCCATGGCGTAACCGCCGAGCGTGTTGGCAAACGCAAGGCTCGAGCGCGCCTCCAGGTCATCGCCATTATTAACGCACGTAGGCAGTGCCGCGGCGGCACGGCGGATGCCTTCGCGGCAAATCATGTCACCCACGGGCGTGTTGGTATTTGAGATGTAGCACTCAACACAATGGAACAGGGCGTCGAATCCCTGATAGGCGGTTAGACGCGCCGGGACGCTCAGCATGAGCTCGGGATCAACGATCGAAAGCACCGGGAACAGGCGCGGATCGCCCAGACGAAGCTTCTCATCATTTTCTTCGCAGGACAGAACACCGCCTGCATCGACCTCGGAGCCGGTACCCGCCGTGGTGGTCACGCAAACAAGCGGCAGCGGATCGTTGGGGATCGGCAGGCCGAGCGCAGTGCCGCCATTCACAAAGTCCCAGATGTCACCGGGGCACTCGTTGCCCTCGGTATCGGCATGCGGGTTGGTCGCCACCGCGCAGATGCCCTTGCTGCCGTCCATGACCGAGCCGCCGCCGAGCGCCAGGACAAAGTCGCAGCCATGGGTACGCGCCACCCAGCCACCCGCGTTGACGGTATCGCGCAGCGGGTTAGGCTCAATGCGATCGAACAGCTCGTGCGCCACGCCGGCGCGTTCGAGCTCAGCCTCCACGCGCCTTAAGTATCCAAAGCGCTTGACCGAGTTGCCGCCGGTCGTAACGATGAGCGCTTTGGTGCCGGGCAGCTTCTGCGCACCCAATTCGCTCAACTTGCCCGCACCAAACAACACCTTGGTCGGTGCGAAAAACGAATAACCGTTCATACGCGATCTCCTTACTTATATATGCGTCGCGTTGCCGCCATTATAGCGACCGCTGCGAGCGATCATGCCGTCGGCAAAACGCTATCTCAGCCGTAATAATCGACGTTTCCCCAGATAAAACCTACCAAAATAAACCTGTCCCTTTTTGGTTGGTTCAATAACCCATAAGGTAAGTATGTTTCTGAGTTATTTCGTGTTGACCCATTTGAGCGAGATAGGGTATAACTCTACTCAACCGCTAGGGATTTTATTGAGAAAGGTGTTCTCCCATGAGCAAGAACCTCTCCCAGCAGGTCGTTCTCGACCGCCGCGGCTTCGTTGCCGCCACCTTCGCAACCGTCGCCGGCCTTGGTCTTGCCGGCTGCTCCGACACCAGCGCCGAGGCCGACAAGGGTTCCGCCGCCGGCTCCTCCAAGAGCTCCGAAGATACCGAGGCTTCCACCATACTCGATGCCAAGGCATTCGACAAACTCGTCGACAACGGCCCCAAGGCCGATGACGACGCCATCGCCGCCAGCACCTGGGCCACGGCTGTCAAGGACGCCGGTGTCTTTAAGATCGGTGGCGTTCAGACCTCCACACTTTTCTCCCTCCTCAACGAGAAAGACGGTCAGACCCGCGGCTTCGACGCCGGTATCGCACAGCTCCTGTCCAACTACATTCTGGGCGAGAACAAGGTCGAGATCACCCAGGTGACCTCGGACACGCGCGAGTCCGTCCTGCAGAACGGCCAGGTCGACGCTGTCTTTGCCACCTACACCATCACTGACGAGCGCAAGAAGCTCGTCTCCTTCGCCGGTCCCTACTACTACACCCAGCAGGCTATCCTGGTGCTCGCCGACAACGACGACATCAAGAGCGTCGACGACCTGGCCGACAAGAACGTCGCCGTCCAGTCCGGCTCCAACGGCCCCGCCATCCTGGAGGAGTTCGCCCCCAAGGCCAGCCAACAGGAGTTCAAGACCGATGAGGAGGCCCGCCAGGCACTTCAGCAGGGCCGCGTTGACGCCTACGTCATCGACAACAACATGCAGCAGAGCGCCCTGGTGCGCGAGCCCGGCAAATACAAGATTGCCGGCAAGCCCTTCGGCAGCAAGGAGCCCTACGGCATCGGCCTGCCGCTCGATTCCGACGGCGTCGCCTTTGTCAACGACTTCCTTAAGAAGATCGAGGATGACGGCACCTGGACCGAGCTGTGGCAGATCTGCATTGGCGACCGTACGGGCGACACCAATGTTCCCGAGCTGCCCGAGATCGGCGCCTAGGCAGCGAGCCTAGTAACGGCCGCTACGAAACCATACGGAAACGCACGATGCGCTTTATTGCGCTAAACTGTTTCCTCACTGAGTTGTCGGGGCTTCCGTACACACGGGAGCCCCTTTCCTTACCGGCGGGAGGTCCGCATGAGTCTCTCCGAGCTCTGGTCGCTCTATGGCCAGAACTATATCGACGCGCTGCTAGCAACCTGGGGCATGACGCTTGAGTCGTTTGCCATCGCCATGGTGCTGGCCGTCGCCGTCACCGTAATGCGCGTGTCGCCGCTCAAGCCGCTGCGCGTCTTTGGCGACCTGTATGTCCAGGTCTTCCGTAACATCCCCGGCATCGCGCTGCTCATTATCGTCGTCTACGCGCTGCCGCCGCTCAAGGTCGTCCTGCCCTACCGCACCTGCGTCATCGTCGCCACAGTGCTCTTGGGTTCTGCCTTTGGCTCCGAGAACTTTATGAGCGGCATCAACACCGTCGGTGTCGGCCAGGTGGAAGCCGCCCGCTCGCTGGGCATGAGCTTCAGCCGTATCCTCGCCAAGATCGTGATTCCGCAGGCGCTGCGCTCGAGCGTGCTGCCCATGACCAACCTCTTTATCGCCGTCATGCTCACCACCGCGCTCGGCAGCCAGGTGCCGCTTAAACCGCAGGAGCTCACCGGCGTGGTGAGCTACATCAACACGCGCTCGCTCGGTGGCGTCGCCGCGTTCTTTATCTCGGCCCTCGGCTACCTGGGCACGGCCTTTGTGGTGAGCCACATTGGCAACTACATCGATAAGAAGGTGAGGATCCTCCGATGAGCAAGCACTCCTCCCCCGCGCTCACCATGCGCGATGCGCTCTACGAGGCTCCCGGCCCCAAGATGCGCGCCAAGATTCGCATTGGCACCGCCATCTCGCTCGTTGCCGTGGCCGCACTCGTCGTCCTCGTGCTGCAGCGCTTTTATGTGACCGGCCAGCTCTCGGTCCATTACTGGTATTTCTTTACGCACCTCACCACCTGGAAGTTCCTGTTTGCCGGCTTTGAGGGCACCGTTAAGGTCGCACTCACCGCGGGCGCCATCGCGTTGGTGCTGGGCCTGGCCCTCATGCTCGGCCGCACGAGCGACATCAAACCGCTGCAGCTGGTCTGCCGCGTGCTCACCGACTTCTTCCGCGGCGTTCCGAGCCTGCTGTTTATCTACTTCTTCTTTTTGGTGCTGCCCCAGTACAAGATCGCGCTGCCGTCTTTTTGGATGCTCACGCTGCCCGTCGCGCTCGCCGCGGCCGGCGTACTGGCCGAGATCTTCCGCGCCGGCGTCAATGCCGTGCCGCGCGGCCAGGTCGAGGCAGCCCAGGCACTCGGCCTCTCCAAGGCCAAAATCACCTTTAAAATCGTGCTGCCCCAGGCGATTCGGTTTATCATTCCGTCGTTGATTTCACAGCTCGTGGTCGTAGTCAAAGACACCACCGTCGCCTACGTGGTGAGCTACCCCGACCTCATGCAAAATGCCCGCGTGCTCATTACCAACTACGACGCCCTCGTGTCGGTCTACCTGGTTATCGCGGTCATCTACATCCTCATCAACGTCGCGATCAACAAGGCCGCTGTCTACGTTTCGCACAAGACCGGCGCGACGATCATCCGCTAACGCTTTTACCATTTCGAGTCATAAGGAGCCGAGCACCATGGCACAGAGCACCTCTTCCACCGGCAACCAGCCGCTGATCGAGCTCAGGCACGTCGATAAGCACTACGGCGACCTGCACGTTCTCAACGACATCAATCTCTCGGTCGACCGCGGCGAAGTCGTCGTGGTGATCGGCCCCTCGGGCTCGGGCAAGTCGACCATGTGCCGCACCATCAATCGCCTGGAAACCATCGACTCGGGCGAGATCCTCATCGAGGGCCAGCCCCTGCCACAGGAAGGCAAAGACCTTGCCCGCATGCGCGCCGAGCTGGGCATGGTATTCCAGCAGTTCAACCTGTTTGCGCACATGACGGTGCTGCAGAACGTCATGCTTGGTCCGGTTGACGTTCTGGGCGTACCTAAAGAGGAGGCTCGCGAGCGCGCCATGGACCTGTTGAGCCGCGTGGGCGTGGCCGAGCAGGCCGACAAGGTGCCCGCTCAGCTTTCGGGCGGCCAGCAGCAGCGCGTGGCCATCGCCCGCTCGCTCGCCATGCAGCCCAAGGCCATGCTCTTTGACGAGCCCACGAGCGCGCTGGATCCTGAGATGATCAACGAGGTGCTCGAGGTCATGGTTCGTCTGGCGCAGCAGGGCATGACGATGATCGTCATCACGCACGAGATGAACTTTGCCCGCCGCGTGGCCGACCGCGTCGTGTTTATGGCCGATGGCCAGATCGTGGAGACCGGCACGCCCGACGAGTTCTTCGACCATCCCCAGACCAAGCGCGCCCAGGACTTCCTCAACTCCATCAAGGGCCACTAATCAGCCGCGCGCTCGCCCGCTTGCCATGACCATCCAAACTCGAAAGTTACACCTATGATCGGAACTCGCACTTCATCGTCCTATACCCCGCATGTCGACGTCGCCCCTGCCGACCGCCCGCTTATCCTCGTCGCGCCGCGCTGGGAAGAAGCGAAGCCGTTTTTGAGCGAGACGCTCTCCCCCAACGAGGAGATCGCCAGCGTCTTTGTCGATGCCATCCTTGCCGCCGGCGGCCTGCCGCTGCAGATGTCCATCACCGAGGACATCGAAGTCATCCGCCATTACGTCGATATCGCCGACGGCATCGCCATCCCCGGCGGACCGGATGTTAACCCCAAGCGCTGGGGCGACGAGCGCCCTTACGACCCTACGCTCTGCTGCGAGATTCGCGATCGCTTTGAGTTCAAGCTGGTCAACGAGGTGCTCCGTGCCAAAAAACCGCTCTTTACCACCTGCCGCGGCACGCAGTTGCTCAACGTCGCCACCGGTGGCACTCTGTGCATGGACGTGCCGAGCCTGGGTGCGCGCGAAGGTCGCACCCAGTGGCGTCATACCCACGTGCTCAACGATCCCGTGCACCCCGTCGAGGTCGTACCGGGTTCGCTGCTGGAACGCGCACTCGGCGGGCACAGGCTCATCCAGACCAACTCGGCGCATCATTGCTGCGTCGATCGCCTGGGCAAGCATACGCGCTTGGTCGCCAAGGCAACCGATGGCGTTCCCGAGTGCATCGAGGTCGAGGGCCAGCCGTTCTGCTTGGGCGTGCAATGGCATCCCGAGTACACCTGGCAGACACTCGAGACCGACTTTAACCTGTGGAAGTCGTTTGTCGAG
>USFU01000098.1 GCA_900554135.1 uncultured Collinsella sp.
GACGTCTACCGTCCCGCCGCTGCCGACCAGCTGGCCACGCTCGGTGGCGAGATCGGCGTGCCGGTCTTCCGCGGTGACGGCGCGCACCCGGTCGATATTGCCAAGGGCGCCATCCAAGAGGCCGTCGACCACCTGCGCGACGTGGTCATTGTCGATACCGCCGGTCGTCTTCAGATCGACGAGCAGATGATGCAGGAGGCCGTCGACATCAAGAAGGCCGTTAAGCCCGACCAGGTGCTGATGGTCGTCGATGCCATGACCGGCCAGGATATCGTCAACGTCGTCTCGACCTTCGCTGAGCGCACCGACTTTGATGGCGTGATTATCTCCAAGCTCGACGGCGATGCCCGTGGCGGTGGCGCACTTTCGGTGCGTCAGGTGACCGGCAAGCCCATCAAGTTCGTGAGCATGGGCGAGAAGCCTGATTCGCTGGAGCCGTTCTATCCCGATCGCATGGCCAAGCGAATCTTGGGCATGGGCGATGTCGTAGGCATTATCGAGAAGGCCCAGGAGGCAGCCGATGCAGAGCAGCTCGAGGCTGCCGAGCGTATGCTGCGCGAGGGCTTTACCATGAACGATATGCTCGACCAGATGAAGGCCGTCAAGAAGATGGGCGGCATGAAGGGTATCCTGGGCATGCTCCCCGGTGGACAGCGTGCGCTCAACCAGATGGGCGGCAACCTGGACGAGGGCATCTTCGACAAGAACGAGGCCATCATCATGTCGATGACCAAGGAGGAGCGCCTGCGTCCCTCCATCATCAACGGCCAGCGCCGCGCCCGCATTGCCAAGGGAGCCGGCGTAACCCCCACCGAGGTCAATAGCCTTATGAAGCAGTGGGGCGAGATGAATAAGATGATGGGCCGCATGCGCACGATGGCCAATCAGGCACAGGCCGGCGGTAAGAAGGGCAAAAAGGGTAAGAAGGGCAAGAAGATGCGCATGCCCAATATCCCTGGCCTGGACGCTATGGGTCTGGGTGGCATGGGTGGCCTGGGTACGGGCGGCCCCAAGTCCGATATGGACCTGTTGCGACAGATGGAAGCGCAGATGCGCAACAAGAAGTAGCGGCTTTATCGAGCCGAATAGGGCGAAGGCCGCTCGGATGGTGTCCGGGCGGCCTTCGCCGTTGGTTCGTCGTTTGTTGGACGTGTGGAAGCGTGTCGACGCCAGGGTATTTGCCGCTAGTCAGCGCTTTATTTTCGTAAAAATCCAACGCACCAGCCTAAATGCGAGCACGACAATCGCAATCAGTATCGCAAGTATGACGATTTCTGGACCGCGCATAAAGCCATCACCCTAGTACGCATAAGTATGCAAGGTCGTTCCCTGCATCTCTGCACCCAAGAACACATTTCCCGTATACACACCTGGTATAGACACATTCACGCGCTGAAGCGCTCGTGTGCTATTCCAGGTAAAGGAGTCAGATGCCGTTCCCAGAGGGACAGAATAATTCGAACCCCATGCGCTCGTTATCTTATGATTGCCGATCTTGATGTAGAACTCCTGAAATATAACCGAGTTATAGTAGACCCTCCATGTACCAGAGGCGTTTTGATAATAAGAATCCCATGCGTTACACGGCTCAACAGTCGGTATATATTCAATTCCAATTTTGCCTTCAGTTCCATCCGGCAAAATAACGGTATATTCCTGACTGGCCCGATCTTTCAGTTGAAATGAAATACTCACTGGATATTCGCCATTGTCATCAGTCAAGAAATCATCCGCAAACCCTATTGAGGGCGTAAATAGCGATAGAGTAGCCACCAACAGTAGTAGCGCAACAGGTAAAGAAAGGCGCTTGTTCATAATGCTCGCTCCTAGAAGAAATTCAGCTCCACCAGCTAGGCCTGTCTAAGACGTTTATTGCCAAATATGGTTCCAAATCTTGATAGCATCCTGAACCTCCCTATGTTTCTATCAAGATAACATTTTAAAGTGCTCATATGCAAGCACTTTAACTTCCTCATATGGGAGTTCACGGTCCACGGCGGATTCTCGCATTCATTCGTACACGTACGGATGAATGTGGGAGGTTTTCGGATGAAGTTGATATTCAAATGTGCTGCCGTGCATTGCGTGTGCCGGCCTAAGTGTTCCATCCGATACTGTGCGCCTGGTCTACAATAAAAATCGCTTAGAGACGACTGACAGGAGGGGCTATGAGCAAAGCTGATCAGCAATTTGTGACCATGTGCCGTGATATCTTGGACCATGGCACCACCACCGAGGGCCAAAAGGTCCGTCCGGTGTGGGAGGACGGAACCCCTGCCTATACCATTAAAAACTTTGGCGTTACCGCGCGCTACGACCTGCGCGAGGAGTTTCCCGCACTCACGCTGCGTCGTACGGCGCTTAAGTCGGCCATGGACGAGATTCTATGGATCTATCAAAAGAAGTCCAATAACGTGCATGACCTTAACAGCCATATCTGGGACGAGTGGGCTGACGAGACCGGTTCGATCGGCAAGGCCTATGGCTACCAGATTGGCCAGAAGAGCCATTATGCCGAGGGTGACTTCGACCAGATGGACCGCGTGCTGTACGACCTTAAGCACACGCCGTATAGCCGCCGCATCATGACCAACACGTATGTGTTTAGCGATCTCTCCGAAATGCATCTGTATCCGTGCGCCTACAGCGTGACGTATAACGTGACGCAGCGCCCGCAGGACGACAAACCGACGCTCAACATGATTCTCAATCAGCGTAGCCAGGATATTTTGGCCGCGAATAACTGGAATGTGTGCCAGTACGCCATCCTGCTGATGATGGTGGCGCAATCGGTCGATATGATTCCGGGCGAGCTGCTGCACGTGATCGCTGACGCGCATATCTACGATCGCCATGTCGATATCGTTCGTGAGCTTATCGAGCGTCCGCAGTTTGCCGCTCCCAAGGTGTCTCTCAACCCCGACGTGCACGACTTCTATTCGTTTACGACCGACGACCTTATCGTCGAGGGCTATGAGCACGGTCCGCAGGTCAAGAATATCCCCATCGCGGTGTAGGTGGTGCCCATGACGTGTAAGCTTTCTGCGATCGTCGCCGTGTGCGACGACTGGGGTATTGGGTGCGAGGGCGACATGGTGGTATCCAACCGTGCCGACATGCGTCATTTTGTGGCATTCACCAAAGGTTGCCCGGTCATTATGGGGCGCAAGACGCTGTTGAGTTTTCCCGGCGGACGACCGCTCAAGAATCGCCGCAATATCGTGCTCACCCGCGACGAGAGCTTTGCTGCCGAGGGCGTCGACGTTGTGCATAGCATCGACGAAGCGCTCGCCGCGGTAGCCGATGAACCCGTTGCGTGGGTGATTGGCGGCGGCGAGGTGTATCGACAGTTTTTGCCGTATTGCATCGAGGCCGAGGTTACGCATAACCATTGCGTGCATGACGTGGATACGTACTTTCCCGATTTGGATGCCGATCCCGCGTGGGAGATTGTGCGGCGTTGCGGTGTTGCCACGATTGCCGCGGGCGAGGGTGACGAGGGTCTCGATTATGAGTTCGTGACGTATCGTCGCGTTGAGGCGTAAATCGTCTGGCGTGAACGGTATCATCGGATTATTTGATTCATGGGGCGGCGCTTAGCGTCGCCTCGTTTGGTATAGATGTGCTGTAAAGAAAGGTGCGGGCTGGCTGTTATGACTGATGCCGTTGAGGTGCTGCGAATCGATTCGCTCGAGGACGAGCGGCTCGATGCCTACGTGCGACTGACCGAGCGCGAGCTGCGCTGCGTGCTGGAGCCGCAAAAGGGCATCTTTATCGCCGAGAGTGCCAAGGTTATCGAGCGCGCGGTGCGCGCCGGATACGAGCCGGTGAGCTTTCTTTTGGGCGAACGCTGGCTCGACCAGATGATGCTGCTGTTTGAGCGCCTGGCGGTACGCGAAGGTGCGGGCCCGGTTCCCGTGTTCGTGGCCTCGATGGAGCTTATGGAGCAGTTGACGGGCTTTAACGTGACGCGCGGTGCGCTCGCGGCGTTCCGTCGCCCGCGTCAGATTCCGGTTGATGAGTTCTTGGGTGGCGTCGTCGAGGCGGCGGGGGAGCGCCCGGTGCGCGTGTGCGTGCTTGAGGGCATTGTCGACCACACCAACGTCGGCGCGATTTTCCGCTCGGCGGCTGCGCTGAACGTCGATGGCATTTTGGTGAGCCCCACGTGCTGTGACCCGCTGTACCGTCGCTCGGCCCGCGTGAGCATGGGCACGGTGTTCCAGGTGCCCTGGACGCGCATTGGCAGCGAGGCGCGCGTATGGCCGCATGATGGGCTGGCGGCGTTACACGATGCCGGCTTTTCGTGTGCCGCTATGGCGTTGACGGATGATTCGGTGTCGTTGGACGATCCCGTGCTGCAGGAGATTGACCGCCTGGCAATCTTTATGGGCACCGAGGGTGCTGGCTTGGGCGCCAAGACCATTGCAGGCTGTGATCGCGCCGTGCGTATTCCGATGGCGCATGGAGTCGATTCGCTCAACGTGGCCGCGGCAAGTGCTGTCGCCTTTTGGCAGCTGTGCCCGCATGTGAGCAACGAGTACCACTACCAGCCGGGGCTGTATCACTAGGCAGATATTTCGCACCGGGCTCTGATTCGGGGTGTATCGGTCGACGCCGGTCGGTGCTAAGCTGGTATTGCTTTTGGTCTTAAATTGCCGTTTTGTTGTTTGACGTACGCTGGCGGGGAGGGCGTGTGGCTAAGAAATCTACGGCTATCGATGTAACGCAGGGTGTCATTTGGCAGCAGCTGCTGTCGCTGTGCGTTCCCATCTTCTTTAGTTCGTTCTTTCAGCAGGCATACACGCTTATCGGTACCTATATCGTTGGTCAGTTTGGCGGCAAGCTCGCGCTGGGTGGCATTCAGGCCACGATGGTGCTTATGGAGCTCTGCATCGGTTTTTGCGTCGGTGTTGGTGCTGGATGTGCCGTTATTACCGGTCAGTTTTTTGGCCAGCACGATGACGAGCGCCTGAGCCGATCGGTCCATACGGCCATGACGCTCGCGCTGGTGGGCGGCATCGCCTTCTCGATTCTTGGCATAGTGTTCGTTGAGCCCATGCTGGTGCTTATGAACACGCCGCATGAGCTGCTGGCCGAGGGCGTGGCGTATGCGCGCTGCTACTTTGCCGCCATGTTTGCTGCGCTGCTGCTCAACATGGGCACAGCGCTGCTTCGCGCCGTGGGCGACACGCGCGGTCCGGCGGTCATTATTGCCTCCGGCTGCTTTGTCAATGTGGCACTCGACATTCTCTTTGTCGCCGTGCTGCATATGGAAGCGCTGGGCTGCGGTATTGCGGTAGCGCTGACCATCTGCACCAATGCTACGATGATTGTGGTCCGCATGATGCGCGCGCCGGGTGCCTGGCGTCTTTTGCCATCTAAGCTCGGTATCGATCCCGGTATCTGCAAAAGCATGCTTTCGTGCGGCTTGCCGCTCGGCGTTCAGTCTGCGGCGTATTCGATCTCGAACGTGCTGATTCAGGTGTCAGTCAACTCGTTTGGAGCCGATGTCACGACCGCTTGGGGCCTGTCCGGCCGCCTGGATGGCATTATCTGGATGGTGACCGAGGCGCTCGGCGTGTCGATCACCACGTTCTCGGCACAGAACTTTGGCGCGCGCAATTACGATCGCATGCGCAAGGGATACCACACGTCGCTTGTGCTGTCGTTTGTGCTTATCGGCGGCCTGTCTGCCGTGCTGCTGGTGTTCTCGGGTCCGTTGTCGCGTCTGTTTATTGACGATGTCGCGATTTCGACTTACACCACGACGATCCTTCATTTCATCGCGCCGTTCTACGCGATTTTCTCGATTATCGAGAACGCGTCCGGCTCCATCCGTGGCGCCGGCGTGAGCTTCCAGCCTATGGTGCTCACGATCTTCGGCACGGTCGTGCTCCGCGTGGCGTGGGTGTTCGCGATTATGCCGCTCGACCCCTCGCTCGAGCATCTGTTGCTGGTCTACCCCGTAACCTGGGTAATCACGGCCACGATGTTCACCATCTACCATCACAGCGGCAACTGGCTAGGCCGCGCCACCGCCTAGCCATTGGGGACGTCCGCAATGGCTAGTATTCGATGCCTTGGCGGGCTAGGAGGCCTTCGTCGAAGTAGTGTTTGATGGGGCGCATTTCGGTGACCAGGTCGGCAAGATCGGCCAGTGGCAGCAGGCCGCGGCCGGTGAGCACGAGCTCCGTGGTGGTCGGTTTCATCGCGATCAACGCTTCGACATCTTCGCGCGTCACAA
>USFU01000099.1 GCA_900554135.1 uncultured Collinsella sp.
AGCTCACCGGCCGCCCTCCCTTAGCGCCATGGCAATGCGATTCAATAAAGTATAGCGATTCGCTAGGGATTAGGAAGAACAATCTTGGCGGCATTGCGCGACAGGTGTCAGTTATGCAAACTTGCTGGTAATGAAGTAAGACTTTTGAGGGGTTTGGCCCACGCTCGCGCCGCAACCGTATACTGGTCAACTTGGACGTGTCCGCGCCCACAACTGAGAGGTTTTACTTCATGGGTTTCATCAATTTCATTGCCGAGCTGCTTAAGGACCCGCGCACCGCGATCGCCAGCTGGATCGCCGCCGGCCCGCTTATGGCCTACGGCTGCGTGTTCCTGATCATCTTCATTGAGACAGGCGTGGTGTTCTTCCCGTTCCTTCCCGGCGACTCGCTGCTGTTTGCCTCGGGCTTCTTTGCCCATAACGGCGGCTTTAACATCGTGGCGCTTCTGGCCACCGCATGGGCCGCAGCCATCCTAGGCGATCAGTGCAACTTTATGATCGGTCACTTCTTTGGCCGCAAGATCATCGCCTCGGGCAAGGTAAAGGCTATGACGCCCGAGCGCATTAAAAAGTCCGAGGATTTCCTGGATAAGTGGGGCCATCTGGCCATCTTCCTCGGTCGCTTCTTCCCGTTCATCCGCACCTTTGTGCCTTTTATCGCCGGCATGGGCGGCATGCACTGGCGCAACTTTGTCATCTTTAACGTGCTGGGTGGCATTACCTGGTCGACGGTCTTTACGCTGCTGGGTTACTTCTTTGGTGGCATTCCGTTTGTGCAGGAGCACTTTGAGTTGCTGATCGTCGGCATTGTCGCCGTGTCGATCATTCCGACCGTGGTCGGTCTGGTTAAGGCTAAGCTCGGTAAAAAGAACGCCTAGTCCGAGCTTGTTTTCGGACGTTGATTCCAAGGCCCGTCATCGGATTCGATGGCGGGCCTTTTGTGTTGAAGGCAAGTGAAAATACTTTACTTAGTTAAAGAAAAACGTTTTATCCAAGGCGTGCGGGGAGTACAATCACCTGCATGCGAATCGACGTGCCATCGGCTTCGATGCTGCCCGCGTGTCCTGCCCGGCCCTACGCTCCGGGTATGCGACGTTGCGACGCGGCCGGCTTCGGTCCTTGCGTGCGGGTTCGCGAGTATGCAACCGTGTATGTAAGGAGCGACATATGACTGTCGAGAAGAAGGATATCGATTGGGGTAGCCTCGGCTTTGGCTACATGAAGACTGATTACAGCTACGAGGCCCATTGGAAGGACGGCGAGTGGGACGAGGGCGGCCTGACCACCGACCACACCCTGCATGTCTCCGAGTGCGGCGGCATCTTCCATTACTGCCAGGAGGTCTTTGAGGGCCTGAAGGCCTACACCGCCGAGGACGGCAGCATCGTCTGTTTCCGTCCCGATATGAACGCCGAGCGTATGTACAATTCCGCCCAGCGTCTGGAGATGCCCCCGTTCCCCAAGGACAAGTTTGTCGAGGCCGTCAAGCAGGTCGTCTCCGCCAACGCCGCCTGGGTTCCGCCCTTCGGCTCTGGCGCAACCCTGTATGTGCGTCCGTTTATGATCGGCTCCGGTGACGTGATCGGCGTGGCTCCCGCTCCTGAGTACACGTTCCGCATTCTCGTGACCCCGGTCGGTCCGTACTTTAAGGGTGGCCTCAAGCCTGTCAAGCTGCGCGTTTCCGAGTACGACCGCGCCGCACCGCACGGCACCGGCAACATCAAGGCCGGCCTCAACTACGCCATGTCCCTGAAGCCCACGATGGAGGCTCACCGCGAGGGCTATGCCGAGAACCTGTATCTCGACTCCGAGTCCCGCACCTATGTCGAGGAGACCGGTGGTGCCAACGTCCTGTTCGTAAAGGAGGACGGCACGCTTGTCGTCCCGCAGTCGCACACCGACTCCATTCTTCCCTCCATCACCCGTCGTTCGCTCGTTCAGGTCGCTGAGGACCTGGGCATGACCGTCGACCAGCGTCCCGTCGAGTGGGCCGAGGTCAAGGCCGGCACCTTTGTTGAGTGCGGTCTGTGCGGCACCGCTGCCGTTATCTCCCCGGTGGGCGAGATCGACAACAAGGTCTACGGTGCCGACGAAACTGTGACCTTCCCGGCTGGCTACACCGAGATCGGTCCTGTGATGAAGAAGCTCCGCGAGACCCTGACCGGCATCCAGTCTGGTGCCGTTGAGGATAAGCACGGCTGGGTTTACACCGTCGCGTAATTTGTCTTACCTGTCCGGGCAGAGAGCAAGTTCCCTCCCGGCGCGTCCTCGGACATGCAAGAAGCCCTCGCTGCGCACTTCGTGCGCCCAGGGCGTATTGCCGACAGCGGAGTGCGCCCGGAGGGGACATGCGCAATTCCCAGCCGGCACCGCCTTGATGCGGCAAGCAATCATTACTCTGAATAAAAGATGGTGCGCGGCCTTTCGGCCGCGCTTTTTGTGTTTTTAGCCGCACGATACCTGTCGTGCGTTACGTGGGGGTGGGGGCGACGTGCATTTTTGGGAGTATTCTGCAGCCGAAGGCCCCTGCATACCGGCTTTCGGTCAAAAATCGGTGCTTGGGCAGACTTTTTGCGAATAATGGGCGGGGTTATGGGCTGCCGGAGTTTAAGTTGCGGGGAAATCCGCGGTCTTACGCCTTTGCTGTGGCCCTCGGAGCTCTTGGATTTGCTGAATACTCCAAAAAATGCACGGCGCCTTGAGGGGGACCTTCGCGAGAAAAGAAACCGCCCCGTCGAAATATGCATTCGACGGGGCAGTTTATGCATTTTGCCGATTAAGGATGCGTTGGCAGCCTGCTAGAACTTGACGGTCGGTGCCTGGCGGGCAGCTTCGGCGGCCTCGAAGCCCTGACGCTCCTTAAACTGGAAGATGCCGGCAAAGATGACGGCCGGGAAGGTCTGGATGGCGTTGTTGTAGCTAAGCACGCAGTCGTTGTAGCTCTGGCGCGCGTAGCTCACCTTGTTCTCGGTGTCTTCGAGCGTGGCTTGGAGCTGCGTAAAGTTGGTGTTCGCCTTAAGATCGGGGTAAGCCTCGGCCACGGCGAAGAGCTGGCGCAGGGCGCCGGTCAGCACGTTGTCGGCTTCCATCTTGGCTTCGGGCGTGGTAGCGCTCACGGCGGCGTTGCGCGCGTTGACCACAGCGGCAAGTGTGTCTTGCTCGTGTTTGGCGTAGCCCTTGACGGTCTCGACCAGGTTAGGGATCAGGTCGTTGCGGCGCTGCAGCTGCGTGTCGATGTTCTGCCAGGCGTTATCGATGCGATTGCGCTTGGTGACCATGTTGTTGTAGATGCCGGCGATGGCGCAGACAATCACAACGACAACAACGATACCGATGATGACGGGAATCATGGTGTCTCCGTTTCGAATGGCCGCGGCGTCTTCCGCCGGCTGCCGTTGGTGTAACGCTACTAGTATACCCGCAACCTTTGGCGATGCCGAACTTTCCGGTAAGCGTTATGTTTCCACCAAGGTGAGGCCATTCGCCAGGGGGTGGGCGATACAGGTGTAAGATATGCGACAGATTAGTGAGCGCTGTCTTTTCCTTGAGGAGGGCGATGCATATGGACCTTCGCATCAAGAAAACCTATCGGGCCCTGTTCGAGGCCTTTACTGAGCTGCTCGAAGAGCATCGGTTTGAGGACGTGACGGTTGCCATGCTGTGCGACCGCGCTATGATTCGTCGGACGACGTTCTACAAGCACTTCCGCGACAAAAACGATTACTTTGCCTTCTATATCGATGAACTCATGTCGGGCCTGCCGCAAAAGCGGGCCGATGCGGATGGCGCGGAGGGCGCCGAGGACGTGCGCGCGCTTCGCCACGAAGTGTTCGCCGATGCCATGGATCTGATTCTGGCGCATGAACAGCTCATGGATAACATTTTGGCGAGCAGTATGTCGGGTATGCTGACCAGCATGATTTGCGATCGCATCGCGCGCTCCATACGCGGGCGCGTGATGAGCGCGCTTGACGAGGACGCGCTCGCGCCCGTATCGCTCGAGACAACGTCTGAGTTTGTCGCCGGCGGCATTATTCGGCTCTTTACCATGTGGTGGGAATCGGGCCACGTGCTAGAGCGCCGATCCGAAATCGCCGACGTGGTCGATGCGCTGTTCGAGCGGACCATGACGCCGGTGGGTCACTAGAAGTGGCGGAGAGAGGGGGATTCGAACCCCCGGAACGCTCTCGCGCTCAACGGTTTTCAAGACCGCCGCATTCAACCGCTCTGCCATCTCTCCGTGAGACGTAATGATAGCATCGTTTTGGATTTGCAACAGGGGAGGCGAACGGTGACGAGCACCGGAATCGATGAGAAGTTCATGCGCGAGGCGCTGGTGGAGGCGCGCGCCGCCGCTGCGGTGGGCGAGGTGCCGATTGGTGCCGTGGTAGTGCGCGCGGGTGAGATTGTCGCGCGGGCGCATAATCGCCGCGAGCTCGACCAGGACCCTTCGGCGCATGCCGAGTTTTCGGCCCTGTGCGCCGCCGCGCAGTCGCTCGGTCGTTGGCGCCTTTCCGATTGTACGGTCTACGTGACGCTCGAGCCCTGCTGCATGTGTGCGGGGCTTATGGTTAACGCGCGCGTGGGGCGCTGCGTGTACGGCGCGGCTGATGCTAAAGCGGGCGCTCTGGGATCGCTATACGACCTCAATGCCGATTCGCGCCTGAATCATCGGTTTAATGTGACCGCCGGCGTCCTGGCAGACGAGTGTCGCGCGGTGCTAAGTGGTTATTTTAGTGGGCTGCGTGGCGCCGATGGTGCTGGCTGCGGTTGTGGGGCCGATCTTGAGGCACATGCCGCTCATGCCGAGGCGCTCGCGTGTGTCGAAGAAATTGCTGTTGAGGCGGTCGATTTTGGTGCCGCGTGCCGCCGGCCCCGCCGTGTGCTGCTGGCGATTGATTCCTTTAAGGGCAGCGTTTCGAGCGCGCAGGCGGAGGAGGCCGTTGCCGAAGGTGCGCGCCGCGTGTGGCCCGATGCCCAGGTAAGCGCGCTGCCGCTGGCGGATGGCGGCGAGGGAACGCTCGATGCCGTTGCCGCGTGCGGCGGTGAGCTCTCGACCTGCGAGGCTGCAGGCCCCTTGGGCGACCGGGTGTCTGCCCGGATGCTGGTGGACGGCGAGCGCGAATCTGCTGTTATTGAGATGGCCGAGGCGGCGGGTATTGGGTATTCGCCTTGCACGGAATCGGCGGCGCTTGCGGCTTCGACCTATGGCGTGGGTGAGCTGATGCTCCGTGCGGTTCGTGGCGGGGCAAAGACTATCTATATTGGTTTGGGCGGCAGCGCCACCAACGACGGTGGCGCCGGCATGCTGCAGGCGCTGGGCGCGCACGTTGTCGATAAGCGTGGCTGCAATATCGCCCCCGGTCTCGCAGGCCTTGAACACGTGGCGAGTATCGATTTGGCACCAGCGCTTCGGGCGCTGAATGGCGCGCGCGTCGTGGTGCTTTCCGATGTCGAGAATCCGCTCGTGGGGCGTCGAGGCGCACTGGCGGTGTTTGGTGGGCAGAAGGGCTTGCCGACGGATGACGACGAGGTGTTGAGCAGGTACGACAGCTGGATGGTCGGCTATGGTCGCCTGCTCGATGCGGCAATTACCGGGGCGCGGGCTCAGGGGTTGTTGCGCGTGCCCGAGGGTGCGCGGACGTTTGGCTCGGTGCTCGGCGTGCCCGGCGCCGGCGCCGCCGGCGGCCTGGGCGCCGCGCTGCTAGCGCTCGGTGCGGAGCTGCGCTCGGGCGTGGAGACGGTGCTTGATCTGATTGAGTTTGACGAGCACGTGCGCGATGTCGACCTGGTCATAACGGGCGAGGGCAATATGGACGAGCAATCCGCTGCCGGTAAGGCGCCGGTGGGCGTGGCCCGTCGTGCGAAACGCTATGGCAAGCCGGTTGTTGCCGTCGTGGGCGGTCGTGCCGACAACCTGGATGCGGTGTATGGGCAGGGCGTCGACCTGGTTTTGCCGGTCTGCCGCAAGCCCATGGGCCTTGAGCTGGCGCTCGATCCCCAGGAAGCCACAACCAACCTCATCTGCGCCGGCGAAGCGGCCGCCCAAGCCTACGACCTTGGCCGCATCTAAAAGTAGTCAAAAAAGCCCCGTCCCAAATTAGCTACCTTGCCCCATCGGGCGGGAGCGGGTAAGATATATCGAGCGCCTAGCGCGTTCGATGGGTTCGGATGACGACATGTTCCGAATCTGGTCAGGTCCGGAAGGAAGCAGCCATA
>USFU01000100.1 GCA_900554135.1 uncultured Collinsella sp.
ACGCTGCGGTTGCAGGCATTTCCGACCCCGATTCGCGCGCCATTGCCACGGCAGAAGCGCTGTACTTTCGCGGACAGGCCGCCCTCGCAGCCAAGACGGCGCGCCCCTATCTTGACGCCACCGACCCCGCACTGCGCTATTCCGCATGCTTTATCTGCGGATATGCCAGTCTGTCGCTCAACCGTATCGCCGACGCCCGCCGGTGCCTTGCGGGCATTCTCGATGCGCCCACCGACGAAGAATCGCTCGCCGTCCACGCCATGCATATCCTGTTCGCCTCGGCCGCAAGCGTCCTGCTACACTTGCCTTCCCCGTATTCTGCCGAAGAGTTTTATCCGCTTGCGGCGCATCTACCCGAAGGCCTGCGCCTGTTCGCCAGCTACGTGATGGCGCACGCCTTGTATCTGCACGGCGAATACGGCCGCAGCCTAGGCATGGCGGAAAATGCCCTGATCATGAAACAGGGAAGCTATCCGATCTCGGAACTGTTCCTGCACCTGGCAGCTTCCATGGCATGCATGAGCCTCAAGGACATCGACGCCGCAAAAACGCACTTCGGAGTTGCTTGGAACATTGCGCGTCCCGACGGCCTTATCGAGCTCATTGGCGAGCACCACGGCCTTTTACAGGGGCTCATCGAGGCATGCCTAAAATCGCAATACCCTGACGATTTCGCACGCATCATCGAGATTACGTATCGATTCAGCTACGGTTGGCGGCGCATCCACAACCCCGATTCGGGCGAGGACGTGGCCGACGACCTAACGACCACGGAATTCACCATGGCCATGCTCGCCTGCCGTGGGTGGACCAATGCCGAAATCGCTCGTCATATGGGTGTATCGCCGGGCACCGTCAAAAACCGCCTATCCGGCGTATACGCAAAGCTTGGCATCGGCACACGCGCCGAGCTGGTCGCGCATATGTTGCGTTAGCGACCGGACTGCCAAGCGCATCGGAAGCGCTCCGGAACCCCGGCGCTTCGCTCAATCAATTTGGACATTTTGGCCCTTGAACGGCACTACCGCCACGAGGCGCCTTCTCGCAAAATTGGATTATTTCCACCGATATTTGCGGGATGGGAGTCCAAGATGCTTGATCGCCGTTCGTTACTTGTTGCCGGAGCGTCCTCGCTAGCGAGCATTATGTTGCCCCGCGTGCCGGGAAGCGAAAACGCCTTCATATTGCCGTTCGCCCCCACCGAGGCATACGCCGACGAAGATGATCCCTTCAAGGTCTTGGTGCTCTCGCGCACCATGTTCGGTGTGGTCGTGGTCGACGTCGCCAACAAGAATACGCCCATCACGGGTGCCCAGGTCACGCTCACATCGCGCTATGCCGCAGGCAAGCAGCTCACCGCCACTACCGATGACGAGGGGACGGCCATCTTTGAGGTCGCGCCGCTTTCGGAAGGCTACGTGGACGAGGCAACGCTTCTCGACGCGTACGACTTTAACGGCGGCATCTCCATTAGCATGGCAGGCTACCGCGATGTCGAGATTCCCCTCGCGCGTGTCCAAGGCGGCACCGCCATTACCGCACCCACACGTCCGCTCTCCGATGGCGAACCGTACTTCCGACAGCTCACGTTCGACGAATGGGACATCCAGTACGCCGACGCCACGTTTATGGCAATGCCAGCGGACGAAGCAGCAAACGACCAGCCCAACACGCACGCTTTTACCGTGCAGGCCCATCTGCCGCAGGGCGGGCAGGCAACGCTGCGCATCAACAAAGTGATGCCCGCTGCGGGCAGCTCATCCGAAACCGTCACGCAGATTGGCCAAGTCAAGGCCAGCGCATCGGGCGCGGATAATCTGGCGACGTTCACGCTCGAAGACAAGTTCCTCGACGCGGCATCGAACCTTCTGGAAGAAGGATGCAAGCTGCGCTTTGTCCTCGACTACCAGGGCAAAACCTACACGCTCTCCTCCCCCATGGCCGTTGTCACCGCGCCGGCGGCAAAGGCGGAATCCGGATCGACCGCTATCGTCCCCACCACCATGGACCAAGAGATCACTCCGTTTGATTTCCCCGCGGCGTTTCCCGGCATCGGCGGCAATAAGTTCACGTGTTGGATGCCCACATTTCCGATCCTCTTCGATTTCTCGTTTGCCGGATACGTGCTGTTTGGCGGAGGATACAAACCAGCCAGCTATATGAACGATTCGGGCAACCCTGATCCGGAATACTGGAAGAAATCGCCGCGTGAGTCGGGCGCCAAGCAGGCAAACCGCTACCTCGACGAGATGGAGGGGAAGTGGAATCAGTACAAAAGTATGAGTGCCGGTTCGGGCACCGATCCAAGAAACACCAAGCTCCTTCGTCACCATTGCACGCCGCTGTTCACGATGGATATCGCCACACAGCTGTACGGCTCGCTCGCCTACGATTGGGTGGGCAAAACCTGGGGTAACAACAACGACCCCGCATACGGCAATATTAAGGCCCTCTTCCAGGTAAGAACCGACCTCAATTGGACCGAGCAGTTTACCCTAGGACCGGTGCCGTTTTTCCTAAACGTCAACCCCTGGGTGCTGGCGAAGCTGGCACTCGCCGTGGGTGCCCACACGCACGGCAGCGGCGCGGCGTTTTTTAAAAACATTTCGCTCGACTATTCAAACACGTCGGGCTCGTTCACCATCCAGATCGGGCTCGCCGTCACCTTTGGCGCCGGCGTTGCAGGCGTCGCTTCGTCTGCCGTGCGCGGCGCCGCATCCCTCACGCTGTTCATTGGGTACGAGAAGGCAGATGGACACCAGCTTCCGCGACTGCGCGTAGGTGCAGACGTCGATGTCGATGTGATACTCCAGTTCGTAATGTTCAAGTGGACCACCAAGGCTTGGTCGGGGTCGTGGCCCACACTCATCGATTCGTGGAATATGTCGGTGAACAATGGCGACCAGTATGTGCTCCAGCGCTCTGAGCTCGCATTGGGTGGAGATACGCCTTATACGCTGGATGCCTGCTTCGGCTCGGTCGGCAACATTGAGGCGGGCGGCGTGCCGCAATTTATCGCATCGGCCACCATCGTCACCAACGCCGAGCTGCTCGCACGCGCCGAGGTCAAGGCCACTGCCGTAAACGTCGCGCCTGCCGCGCGCGATTGGGATCAAGCGGTCACGCGCATTGAGCTCGAGGCAGACGCGGAGAGCGACGACACGGGACAGATCGAGCACTTCGTCCACGCACTGATGGAAAACGACGAAAACGCCGCGCCAATGTACGAGTACACCTATATCGGCCAGGCGACGAACGCCATTGCGGACCCCAACGCCAATTCTGCTGGTGTATCGGAGGACGAGCGTGGCGGCATCAAGCCCTCGAACGACAACGTGCTGTTTTCCGGCGTGCTCAGCGAAGCCCACATGAAGCTAACGATGATTGCCGGCGTGGAGTGCCTATTCCGTATCGCCTCGGTGCGCTACGGCGACAATGGCCGCTCGCGCCTAGTGGTGCACACAAAGGCAAACGGCACGTGGTCCGCTCCCACGCCCGTGGACTTCCCCCTTGGGTTTGGCGAGGGCGACGTGGAGCGCAACGGCATATTCGATTAAGACTTCGACGTGGTGGAATATACAGACGGGAGGGGAAACCAGGACGCCTACGTGCTGCTGGTCTCGGGCGAGCGCCCCGCCGGCGACAACACCCTTTTCGATACGGCGAGCACATCCGGCATACTGTCCGTTGTGCGCCTGCGCATAAGCAACGACGGAGTTCGCGTGATATCGCACACGTCGTGGCGCAGCATCTCGCGCGGCCGCCTTCAGGAGGATGGCTACCATTGCCTGCAGTGCCCGCGCATCACGGTAGGCAAGACGCTGGTCGACGGACGCCTGTCGGGTGCCTACCTCCACCGCCGCGGAACCACCGCAGAGAAGGCGCTCGGCAGCGAGGCCGAGGTTGCGCTGGAATGCTTTACCCTGTGGTCGGATGATTTGGGCGACAGCCTGACGTTCCGCCAAGTTCTTCGCTTTCCGCAGGCACCGTCGAGTATCGAGCTGAGCGAGCCCGAGAATATCAACGGCAAAATGGTGGTGCCCGTTGCGTACGAGACCGCAGACGGTTGCGGCTGCGCATCGTACGCCGTGATCGGCCAGTCCATTGCGGGCTGGGGCGTTATGCCACCAGACGCCACGGTGCCCCATGCGGTGCCGTGGCCACAACATTCGGGCTTTTTGGCCACCGTCAACGAGCAGCTGCAGCATATTACTTGGACGCGAGGCGCATCGGCATTTGCAACGCAGCCCGTGGGTGCCGCAGGCTGTGGCCCGGCATCGTTTAGCGTAAGCAACAACGGCAGGTGCGCGCTCTATGTAGAGAACGCCGATGGCAAGGTGGGGCAAACCTACGACGAAGAAGGCAACCCAGTAGCAGTGATGGGCAAGCACTTCCGCATCTTCGCCAGCACCTTGGCAGGCGATCTGTTCACGGAGCCGTTCGTGATGTGCGAGCTGGACCATCCCATCGATCAGATAACGACATTTTTGACGTCGGGAGGCATGCTCTCCGCGCTCGCCACGCACATTGTGAGCGCGGAGAAGAGCGAGGCAGAGCTGCACGGCATCGAAGTGCCCTTGGTGGCGTGTGCCACTCCGACGGGCGCGGTCGCTACCTCGGGCGCGGTGGTGCCCGGAGCAGCAGGCGAATCCTTCATGGTCACGGTGCGAAACGACGGCAACACCCTGCTGACCGCCGGCACGATCGATCTGTACCGAGAGGGCTCCAGCCAGCCGTTCTCCAGCGCATCCATCGGATTCGGAGCGAACGCGCGCATGGCTTCGATCTACGATCCAGAGCTTGCCGAGGACACTTCGGCCAACGACATAGCGCACGTGAAGTACGCGCTCGAGACGCTGGGGACGCGTTTTGCAACGCACCCGCTGGTAGCCGACAACGGTAACGCCGTGCTGGCACCGGGTTGCACGGCACAGTTCCGCATGAGCTTCGCCATTCCCGAGAGTTGGAGCGACGAAGTGGGCAAACGCGTAACGCTGTATGCGAAGGCGCGTAATCTGGTGGCGCTCGATCCCGTAACGCTCGAGGAAATTCGACCGGGCGCAAACTCGGCGCTGGGTGCCGTACTGCACGAGCTTCATGTGCCCGACGCGGCATGCGAACGCTCAGAAGTTCAGGTCGGCGTATGCGACAGCGCGGATACGACAGGACTTCACGACGCCCCGATGACAGCAGACGGCGATGGTGGCTCGAGTGGCGGCGGTACTGACGAGGGCGGCGGCTCCGGCGGAAGCAGCTCCGGCAGTGGCAAGGACCACGGCAATAACAAGCGCTCCGGAAAAGCGGGCGCGCTTGCGGGCACGGGCGATGCCAATGCTCCCCTTACGGCGACCGCTGCAGCACTCGCCGCGGCAGGCGGCGGCCTTATCGCCTACAGCGCCCGCCGCACGGCGCTCGAAACCGACACCGCCGATGAGGTCAATTCGGATAGGCCTCGCTAGCTCCTAAATTACCTTTGCGAGAGACGCCGACTCGGCTCATCGAACATCAAAAAAGGGCTGGCCCCGATAACTCGGAGCCAGCCCTGAGTCGCCTGACGTGGGAATCGCAGCCTGTTACTTGAGCTTCAGAGCCTCCATCATGGGCACGGCGGCGTCCCAATCGATCTTCCAGCCAATCGACACGCGGACGGTTTCACCCGTTGCGGGAGCCGTCGCAAACAGCGTATGACCGTTGTCGGGACCAGTAAAGCGCAGCCACGTTACGCCGCTGTACTCGACCTGGTCGGTTGTTGTCTCCTTGCCTTCGTAGACCTGCTCCAGGCTTGCAACCTCTTCCTCCGGCGAACGCGGGAAGATACTGATGTGCAGGCGTCCTCCAGTCTCGTCGTGGAAGAAGTCTGCCTTTTCGTGCTCTTCGTTGGACGAATCCAGCGTGTACCCATCGGCGGCCTCGATACTGTACGAAGCGCAATCGATGCCGGTCATATTGACCGCGTCACCAGAATCGGCCACACCGCCCGCCGCCTTGAACTCCTTGGTCTCGCATCCCGTGGTGTCAAAGTGCATGGCCTCATGATTCTTGGCGGGGGCGTAAGCGTCTACGAACTCGACAGTGATGGGCCCGTAGTACGCCGTCTTGGGCGCCCAGAAAT
>USFU01000101.1 GCA_900554135.1 uncultured Collinsella sp.
GGTCTCTTGGCAGACGACCTCGCGGATGGCGCGGATGCGGCGCATGGTGTCGTCGAACTGGTCGGGGGTGAGGGCCTGAGCGCCGTCGGACCAAGCGCGGCTCGGGTCGTCGTGGACCTCGATCTCCAGACCGTTGGCGCCGCAGGCGGTCGCGGCGAGCGCCATGGGCTCAACGTAGCGGGTGTAGCCGGTGGCGTGGCTGGGGTCGGCGACGACGGGCAGGTGCGACAGGTGGTGCAGCACCGGCACGGCGTTGAGGTCGAAGGTGTTGCGGGTGCGGGTCTCGAAGGTGCGAATGCCGCGCTCGCACAGGATGACGTTGTCGTTGCCCTCGCTCATGATGTACTCGGCTGCCATAAGCAGCTCGTCGACGGTGCCGGACATGCCGCGCTTGAGCAGGATCGGGGTCTGCGTCTTGCCGACCTCCTTGAGCAGGGGGAAGTTCTGGGCGTTGCGAGCGCCGATCTGCATGACGTCGATCTTCTTGTCGAGGAAAACCTGCACGTCGCGCGGGTCCATGATCTCGGTGACGATCGGCATGTCGAGCTCGGCGGATGCTTCGCACAGCAGGTCCAGTCCGGCGGGACCCATGCCCTGGTAGGCGTACGGGGAGGTGCGGGGCTTGTAGGCGCCGCCGCGCAGCATCGTGGCGCCGGCGGCCTTTACGCGGCGGGCGATGCGGATGAGGTTCTCGCCCTCGACGGAGCAGGGGCCGGCGATGACCTGGAACTGGTCGCCGCCGATCTTGACGCCGTGGCCGCAGTCGATGACGGAGTCCTCGGGGTGGAACTTGCGGTTGGCGCGCTTGAACGGCTCGGAGACGCGTTGCACGCGCTCGACGACGTCCATGGACTCGAGCAGGAACGGGTCGATCTTGGTCGTGTCGCCCACCAGGCCGATGATGGTCTCGTTCTCGCCGCGCGAGACGTCGGTCTTGAGTCCCTTTTTCTCGATCCAGCTGACGATGTGGCTGACGGCCTCGTCGCTGGCGCTCTGCTTTAAAATCGCAATCATGGTGTGCCTCTCACCTCGATGGATAGCCCTTGCAAAAACGGCCCGCATCGCGAGCCGTTATATATGTGCATGAGAGTTTATACTATCTGACTTGCTTTTGCCGCCTAAAGCGCGCCGTCGCGACGCGTCTCCCACGTAATTGCAAAGCTTTTTCTATTATTTTGTTAGCCCGTGGCGCACTTGGGTATAATGCCTACCGTTCGCCCTATTAGCTCAGGGGATTAGAGCGTCTGCCTCCGGAGCAGAAGGCCGTTGGTTCGAATCCAACATGGGGCACCATCGAACGTAAGACCGTCCGAACCTCGCATGGTCCGGGCGGTTTTCTTATACCGACGCGACATGATGGGACGTGGTATGGCAGCAACGGATATCGAGCGCGGACTCTCGACCGCCGAGGTCGAGGAGCGCATCGCCGCTGGTAAGATCAACCGCAACATGGAGCTCAAGACCAAGTCGGTCCGCGAGCTCATCATCGAGAACCTCTGCACGCTGTTTAACTTGATCAACGTGGTCTTGGCGATTTTGGTGTTGCTGACCGGTTCGTTTAAGAACCTGACGTTCCTGTTCGTGGTGTTCTTGAACACGGCAATTGGCGTCATTCAGTCCATGCGTTCCAAGAAGATGGTCGATAAGCTCACGCTGCTGACCTCCAAGAAGGCCATCGCGGTGCGCGACGGCGCCGAGGTGGAGCTCGACTTGGACCAGATCGTGCTCGACGACATCATTCGCCTGGGGCGCGGCGACCAGATTCCCGCCGACGCCGTGGTGGTTTCGGGCGAGGCGCTCGTGAACGAGAGCTTGCTGACGGGCGAGAGCGACCTTATCAAGAAACAGCCAGGTTCCGAGCTCATGAGCGGCAGCTTTATCGACTCGGGCCTGCTGCGCGCCCGCGTGATCCATGTCGGCGCCGACAACTACGTGGCCAAAATTAATAACGAGGCCAAGTACGTCAAAAAGGTCAATTCCGAGATCATGAACGCGCTTAACGCCATCGTGCGCTTTGCGAGCATCATCATGATCCCGCTCGGTTTGGCGTTGTTTGCCTCGAGTGTGAGCGAGCTGTGGGATGCCGCGGGAACCCCGGGCGATAGCGCGCTTTCCTGGTGCTTCTCCGAGCTGCTGGCCGGTCGTGTGCCTTCTTCGGCGCTGCTGTCCACGGTGGGCGCCCTGCTGGGCATGATTCCGCAGGGCCTGGTGCTGCTGACCTCGTCGGTGCTCGCGATTGCCACGGTGCGCCTTGCGCGTCGCAAGGTGCTGGCGCAGCAGCTCTACTGCATCGAGACGCTCGCTCGCGTCGACGTGCTGTGCCTGGACAAGACGGGCACCATCACGTCGGGCCGCATGGAGGTCGAGGGCACCTACCCGCTGCCTGTTGAGGGTGTTGGCTTTGGCGTGGACTCGGAGGAGGCGGCTGTTCCCGTCGATACCACAGTGCTCGATTTTGCGCTGGCTAACGTGGCGCGTGCGACTTCGGCCGATGCCAACGAGACCTGCCAGGCGCTGCTCAACTATTACGCCGATCGGCCGGTCGAGGTGTCTGAGCCGCTGTCGGTCATTCCATTCTCATCGTCTAAAAAATGGAGTGGTGCTTCGTTTGCGCAGGGCTCCTACGTAATGGGTGCGGCGCAGTTTGTGCTCTCTGATCGTGCGTTTTCGCAGGTCGAGAACCGTGTCGCCGAGCTTGCCGATACCTGCCGCGTGCTCGTGGTGGCACTCGTGGACGGCTTTACGCCCGATGGCGATATGGTGGGCGAGGCCGAGCCCGTGGGCTTTGTGACCATCCGCGACGAGATTCGTACCTCGGCGGCCGAGACCATCGGCTACTTTAACGAGCAGGGCGTGACCCTCAACGTGATCAGTGGCGACGACCCGCGTACGGTGTCGTCGATCGCGCGCGTTGTGGGCGTGCCGGGGGCGGACGCTTATGTGGACGCCACGACGCTCGATACGCCGGCCAAGCTCGATGCCGCAGTGGACCGCTACCATGTCTTTGGTCGTGTGACCCCGCAGCAGAAGCGCGAGCTCGTGCAGGCGCTCAAGCGCCGCGAGCACACCGTGGCCATGACGGGCGACGGCGTCAACGACGTGTTGGCGCTCAAGGAGGCCGACTGCTCCGTCGCCATGGCGGCCGGCTCCGATGCCGCGCGCAACGTGGCCGAGATCGTGCTCGTCGACAACGACTTTGCCTCGATGCCCGCCGTGGTGGCCGAAGGCCGTCGCTCCATCAACAACCTGCAGCGTTCGGCTTCGCTGTTCTTGACCAAGACGCTGTTCTCGATGGGCCTGGCGGCGCTGTGCATCGCGCTGCCGCCGTACCCTTTCGAGCCGATTCAGATGACGCTCATCAACTTCTTCTGCATCGGCGCGCCGGGCTTTGTGTTGGGCCTGGAGCCCAACAATGCTCGCGTGAAGGGTGCGTTTTTGACCAACGTGCTCAAGCGGGCACTGCCGGCGTCGATTGCGGTCATTTTGGCTGCGGCGCTCGATATCTTTGTGGCGCGCGTGTTTGGCTTTAGCCAGCTCACGCTGTCTACGATGTGCCTGCTTACGTCGTGCGCGGCGAGCGTCAGCCTGATCTGGCGCATCTCGCAGCCTCTCACGCCCTTGCGCGTGGTGCTCTTTGTGTTTGTAGTCGCTGGCATCTTGGTGGGCGTTATCGGATTCCCGGAGCTGCTGTCTATTGCCAACCTGTCGATGGGCCAGATGGTTATCTTGGCTGTCATCGTGGTCTTTACCTGCTCGGTGTTCTTTAAGCTCGCCACGATGATGGATTCGCTCAAGCCGCGTCGTCGTCATGCCGCAACTGGTTTTGGACGCGGTGTGCGCGTCCGCCTGGGTCGCGGTGGCGGCAAGGTGAGCTCGACGGGTTCGACGGCGGAGCGTTTTGCCAAGCGCGTCGCCGCCGACATGGCGCAGCGCCGCGAAGATCGCACCGCTCGCGAGGCCGAGGCCCGCGCACTCGAGGGCGTGGCCCAGGTCCAGCCCAAGAAAAAGAAGGGTAGCGGAGCCAAGCGCTCTCGCGTAACCAAGTCCGCCCAAGGCATCAAAGTCTCGATGCCGAGCAAAAAGAAGAAGTAACTACGCGCCCTGGCGATGTTGAATTGGTGCCTTGTTCCTGTGGGGCCGTGGCGATGTTATGCTCTAACCTCGATTGTTTGAATTGCTTCGAAAAGAGGATGCCGTGATCTGCCCGCATTGCCTTAAGACTATCGAGGACGGCGCCTCGTTCTGCCCCTACTGCAACGCCTATGTGGGTCCGGGCGATGGTCCCGAGCACACCGAGTTTGTGTTCTGTGAGGGCTGCGGTGCCCGTCTTTCTCCGCATGATCGTACATGCCCCAAATGCGGACGCCCGGCTCCGGGTATCCTCTCCGAGGACGCGGCTGCATCCGATCTGGCAGCGGGCCGCACGGCGGGCTTTCCGCGCCTAACGCAAGAGCAGATCGATACCGAGGTGCCGCATGCGCCGGCCTCTGCCGCTGCGGTGCTTTCGGACGCCGCCGACCCTAACGAGACCTGCGTGCTGCCAGCTTTCGATAAGGATTTCGGTATCCCCAAGGTCGATATTCCCATGCCCGTTTCCCTGCATGACGATGCTCAAAAACCCAAGCGCAAGGTGCACCCCGACGAGGATGCCTATCACAAGCACAAGCGTCATATTCCCAAGCCGCTTATCGTCATCGCGGTCCTTGCCGTCGTTTGCGGCGGTGCCTATTGGTTCGTGACGACCGATCCCATGGGTGTCATGCCTGGCTTCTACGACCAGTTTGGCCAGGCCGCGCAGACGACCTTCCCCACGCGCCAAAAGGGCGAGGCCACTGAGGACGATACCAAGCAGGACGATTCTGCCGAGGTGGTCCAGGAAGAAACCGTGCTCACCGATGATCAGCTCTATACCAGGCTCGACGGTCTGTATCAGACCATCGTGTCCTACGCTGACGAGGACCAGATCGGCGAGGTCATCGATTCCTTTAACAACGGCTATCTCCGAACGCCGCTGTCCACCCGTCAGGAGCTGTCGCAGAGTGCCTACGCCCTGCGCGACCAGATCAAAAAGACGCAAGATGAGCTTAACAACCTGAAAGTACAGGACGATACGGTCTATGCGGACGACATCGCCCACTTAAAGCAGCTTGCCGAGTGGATGTATGAGCGCGTCGACGTGATTTGCCAGAGCTGGGATATCTCGCTGGCCATTCCCGATGGCGAGTCGATGAGTTCCCACCAAAGCGAGATCCTGGCGCCCATCGCGCAGGGCGGCAACAGCGCGCTGAACCAGTACGACGCCAATGTGGGTTCCTGGAAGCCGCAGCAGCATTCCTAAAATTAGTTCGCCATAGTCGGCATAACCTACGTGCGCAATTGATGTAAGCCCATGCTTATTGCTACAATTCGTACAAATATGCTTTAAACGCACGAGGAAGGAACCACATGTTTGGTTTTAAGAAAGAGCTCTACACGCCCGAGTATCAGCTTGCCGGCGACGAGTGCGCCGTTATCGAGACGTCGAAGGGTACCATCAAGGTCAAGTTTGACGGCGAGGGCGCTCCCATTCATGTCGCGAACTTCTGCGAGCTTTCCACGATGGGTTTCTATGATGGCCTTAAGTTCCATCGCTATGTGCCCGGTTTTGTCATCCAGGGCGGCGACCCCAATACCCGCGACATGTCCGGCGCCGACGTCGCTGCCGGTCTTGAGGGCCCCGACGGCATGCCCGGTACCGGTGGCCCCGGCTACTGCATCAAGGGTGAGTTTGCCACCAATCCGCGCAACAGCCATGTCGATGGTGCCCTTGCCATGGCACGCTCCATGGACCCCGATTCCGCGGGTTCGCAGTTCTACTTCTGCTTGGGTGCCCAGCATAACCTCGATTCCGGTTACACCGTCTTTGGTACCACGGTCGAGGGTCTCGATGTGATTTCGCAGCTGCGTGCCGGCGACGAGATCGTCCATGTCGAGATCGTTCACGAGTAAAGGGGACTTCCTTGAATAGCCAGCTGATCCAACAGGGCCGCGCCGCTTACCGCGCGGGTGATTTTTCCGCTGCAGCCCAGATGCTTGGGGCGGCAAAGACTCCC
>USFU01000102.1 GCA_900554135.1 uncultured Collinsella sp.
GATCTTATCGCCATCCATGGCAAGATCGGCGCGGCGAAGCCCCTGGGGCGTCACGAGCGCGCCGTTTTTGATGATGATCATGTTGCTCCTTATTGATTAATACAGTTGGCCACGCGATCAAAATACGAGCAGGCCGCGATATGCTCCGTTATGCGTCGCTGCCCCTCGGCGGTATCGACATCCCACAGCTCATAGGCGCGCGCTTCGACCAGCGCAACGTCGACGCGACCTTTGAGAATCGAGCCCCCGCCGTCCTTGCCCTCAAGACACATAAGTGCATCGAACAGTTCCGCCGGAAAGAGCACCGGGCTCGAAGGCTCACCGTTGCACGCAAGACGCACCGGATGCTTGCGGCCACGCTCGTCAAATGCACGAACCATAGCCTCAAAAGAATCCGAACTCACGAGCGGCTGGTCGCCCGGCAAAAAGAGGCAACCTTTCCAGTTGCGTTCGACTCCCCACGAAAGGCCCGCACGGACGCTTTCGCTGCGCAGCTCGCCATCGTGCAGCACGCACGGGCAATGCTTGTCCTCGCAAATCTGAGCGACCTCGGGCCAACGCGTCGAAACCACGACGTCAAAGCCCCGGGGAACCGAATCGATGGTCCGGGCAATCAGCGGCTCGCCATAGATATCGGCAAGCATCTTGTTAGAGCCAAACCGCTTCCCCTCGCCCGAAGCCATAATGACGCAACCGAGTTTCATCTCCGCAAACCTCCCCTGGCTGCCTTAGACACCATAGTTGCTATACCCACCATAGCAAGCTCGCACTCCGTCGGAACAGGCATGCGCTCGTTTTTCCAGCGAACGCCCCTCAGCTCTCTGTAGCACAAAGGAGGGCACCCCGCGACGCAGGGCACCCTCCTCAATGGTGCAGATATGCCTACTCAGCGTCGCCGGTAAACGCGGTACCGGTCTTGCCGGCAAGACCGTCACGCGCCTTCTCGAGCAGTGTGATGAGCGCCGTGCGACCCGGCTTGCTCTCGGCAAACGTCGAGGCGGCCTGAACCTTGGGCAGCATGGAGCCGCGACCGAACTCGTTGGCCTCGGACAGGCGCTTTACGTCAGCCGCGGTCAGCGTGTCGAGCCACTGCTCGTGGTCGGTGCCAAAGCCAATGGCAACCTTCTCCACGGCCGTCAGGATAATCAGGGCATCGGCGTCGAGCTGCTCGGCGAGCTTCTCGGCCGCAAAGTCCTTATCGATGACGGCGGCAGCGCCCTTAAGGTGGTTGCCCTGGGCCTTGGTGACGGGAATGCCGCCACCGCCGCAGGAGATCACCACATGGTTGGACTCGACGAGCGACTTGATGGTGTCGAGCTCGACGATGTTCACGGGCTTGGGCGAGGCAACCACGCGACGGAAGCCCTGCTTCTCGTCGTGGATAAACTGATAGCCGCGGTCGGCCTCCAGCTCCTTGGCCTCGGCCTCGCTCATCCACGGACCGATCGGCTTGACCGGGTCGGCAAAGGCCGGATCGTCCGCCGCAACCTCGACCTGGGTGAGCACGGTGGCGACGCCCTTGTCGATATTGCGGTCGAGCATTTCCTCGCGCAGCGCATTTTGCAGGTCATAGCCAATGTAGCCCTGGCTCATGGCGCCGCAAACGGACAGCGGGCAGGGGATGTACTTCTGAGGGTTAGAGCGCGTGAGCTCTGCCATCGCGTTGGCGATCATGCCCACCTGGGGGCCGTTGCCATGCACGACGACAACCTCGTTGCCTTCCTCGATCAGGTCGACGATAGCCTTGGAAGTCGTCTTGACGGCCTCCATCTGCTCGGGAAGGTTGGCGCCGAGGGCGTTTCCGCCCAGGGCGACAACAATACGCTTAGCCATTTCTCAACCCAGCTTTAGGCCTGGAACCAACGGGCGGTGTTGCGCTCGTCGAGGGCCTTGAGGGTAGCGGCGGGATCGGCAACCTTCTGCAGGAACATCATGGCTGCGATGGCGTACGGCTTGTAGCTGGCCTCCTTGTACATGCCCACGCGGTGCATGTCGAAGACGTCGGCGTTAACCTCGCCGTGCTCGCAGGAAACACCGGAGATGTCGGCGGGCAGCGGGTGCATAAAGATGGTGTCCTGGCCGTTGGCGGTCTTCTCCATGAGCTCGGTCGTGGAGCACCAATCCTGATGCGTAGCGTTCTGGGCGAGCAGCTCCTTCTCGAGCGCTGCGATGCCGGCGTCGTCGCCCTCGGCGTACAGGTTGGTGCGCTTCTCCATGGCGGCAAACGGAGCCCAGCTCTTGGGGATCACGATGTCGGCGCCCTCGAAGGCCTCGGCCATGGTGTTGACCTGCTTAAAGGTGGTGCCGGACTCGGCGGCGTAGCCCTTGGCGCGCTCGACGACCTCGGGCATGAGGTCGTAGCCCTCGGGGTGAGCCAGGGTGACGTCCATGCCAAAGCGGGGCAGCAGGCTGATCAGCGACTGCGGGCAGGACAGCGGCTTGCCGTAAGAGGGCGAATAGGCCCAGGTAACGGCAACCTTCTTGCCCTTGAGGTTCTCGAGGCCGCCAAACTCGTTGATGAGGTAGAGCATGTCGGCAGAGGACTGCGTGGGGTGGTCGGAATCGGACTGCAGGGAGATGAGCGTGGGACGGTGATCCAGAACGCCGTCCTCGTAGGCCTGCTGGACAGACTCGGAGACCTCGGCCATGTAGGCGTCGCCCTTGCCGATGTACATGTCGTCGCGGATGCCGATGACGTCGGCCATGAAGGAGATCATGGTAGCGGTCTCGCGGACGGTCTCGCCGTGAGCGATCTGGGACTTCTTCTCGTCCAGGTCCTGCAGCTCAAGACCGAGCAGGTTGGCTGCCTTAGAGAAGGAGAAGCGCGTACGGGTGGAGTTGTCACGGAACAGGGAGACGGCCAGACCCGAATCGAAGATCTTGGACGAAACGTTGTTCTCGCGCAGCTCGCGCAGGGCGTCGGCAACGATGTAGAGAGCCTTGAGCTCATCGGTGGTCTTATCCCAGGTGTGCAGGAAGTCGCTGCCGTACATGCCCTTAAAATCGAGGCCGTTCAGCTGCTCGACGAGCTCGGTAAACTTGGCGTCCATGTAAATATCCTTTCCAAAGATGAAACGATCGCAATGAGTAGATGTGCTCCGGCATGCGCGTGTGGCTAGAACATGCAGAGTACTATGACGAGGACCCGCTACCGTTGAGGAAGCATGGGAGATAACGACCGCGGGCCCCAAGTCAACGGGGAGTGCCGGGGACACGAGCGGCCCCCGGCTCAACAAGATCAAGGAATGGGACTAGTCGATCTTGTTGTTGGTCAGACCGGCGCGGAACACGGTGGCGTCGCCATCGGCCTGGCTCGGATCGTAGAGGTTCAGGGCAGCCACATACATGGCGGCAGCGGTGACCAGGTCGTCCTTGTAGGTGACCTCGTTGGGAGCGTGAGCCTGAGACTCGGCACCCGGGCCGAAGCCGACGCAGGGGATGCCATAGCGGCCCTGGATGGAAACGCAGTTCGTGGAGAAGGTCCACTTGTCGCACAGCGGACGACCGGTGCGCTTGTCCATGCTGGGCTCGCAGCCGATGCGCTCGTCACCGAACATGGCCTTGTGGGCGTCGACGAGGGCCTTGACGTGCGGAGCGGTCTCCTTGTTGATCCACGTGGGGAAGTAAGCCTCGGTCTCGTAAACCTCGCCGGTCCAGGACGGACGGTCGTACATGTACATGGAGACCTTCACGTCGTCGCCGTACTTCTTGGCGGCCGGCAGGTTGCGGATCTCGTCCAGGCAGGACTCCCAGGTCTCGCCGGCGGTCATGCGACGGTCGATGGAGATGGCGCAGGAGTCAGCGACAGCGCAGCGGCTGGGGCTGGTGTAGAAGATCTGGCTGACGGTGCAGGTGCCGCGGCCCAGGAAGCGGGCATCCTCGAAGTGCTCGGGGTTGTACTTGGGGTCGAGCATCTTGACGAGGCCCTTGATGTCGGTCGACTCGTCGCAGCCGTTGTTGTTGAGGGCGCGGACGTCGGCGATGATGTCGGCCATCTTGTAGATGGCGTTGTCGCCGCGGTCGGGAGCGGAGCCGTGGCAGGAGGTGCCGTGAACGTCGACGCGGATCTCCATGCGGCCGCGGTGACCGCGATAGATGCCGCCGTCGGTGGGCTCGGTGGAAATGACGAACTCGGGCTTAATGCCGTCCTTGTTGTAGATGTACTGCCAGCACATGCCGTCGCAGTCCTCTTCCTGGACGGTGCCGACGACCATGATCTTGTAGCCCTCGGGGATGAGGCCCATGTCCTTCATCATCTTGGCAGCGTAGGTAGCAGAAGCCATGCCACCCTCCTGGTCGGAGCCGCCGCGGCCGTAGATGATCTCGTCGGTCTCGTAGCCCTCATAGGGATCGGCGTCCCAGTTCTCGATGTTGCCGATACCGACGGTGTCGATGTGGGAGTCGATGGCGATGATCTTGTCGCCCTCGCCCATAAAGCCCATGACGTTGCCCAGGCCGTCGACCTTGACCTCGTCATAGCCAAGGCTCTCCATCTCGGCCTTGATGCAAGCGACAACCTCGCCCTCCTCGCAGGACTCAGAGGGGTGGCTAATCATTGCGCGAAGAAAACGCGTCATATCAGCACGATGGGACTCAGCAGCAGCCTTAATGGCATCAAAATCGAGTTCTTTAGTCATAACAGTCAACCTTTCTACAAGGGTTTACCTACAGGTGGATTTCTCTCAGATAGATCACTTGTGCCAAGCAGCGTGAGGTCGAGCACCCGGCAAGCAAGTTAACGTAGGGCAGTGGAGCATATGTTTACTCCGTCGCGAGTTCCGCACGAGCCGGAGAGCACTTAATGTGCTCTCCGTGCGAGCAGGACTGTCCGAGCAGGGAGTAAACATATGCTCCACTGCCCGGCCAGGTTAGACCTGCTAGCAGGTCGGGTACTCGCCCTCCCAGACGATGCGACGGTACTGATCCGGATCGGTATCTCCCTCGGTGGAGAAGCAGAGCACGGAGCTCGTCTTGTCCAGGCCGATGAGTTCCTTGAGCTCGGCGTACTCGGGATCGAGCATGAGGGTCTCGACCAGGCCGGTGGTCACCGCGCCGGACTCGCCGGAGATGACGCGCGGGTCGCCCTTCTCGGGAGCGCCCAGGGTGCGCATGCCGCGAGCGGTGACCCAGTCGGGGCAGGACACGAAGGCGGTGGTGTGGTTGCGCAGGATATCCCAGCCCAGAATGTTGGGTTCGCCGCAGCACAGGCCGGCCATGATGGAGGGCATGTCGCCGTCCACGATGCGCGGATCGCCGTCGCCGGCGGCAGCGCCCTTGTACAGGCAGGCGGCAGGCGCGCACTCAACCACGACGAAGGTGGGCGGGTTATCGGGATACAGGTTGGTGAAGTAGCCCACCACGGCGCCGGCGAGCGAACCCACGCCAGCCTGGACAAACACGTGCGTCGGGCGGTTGATGGCCATCTCGCGCAGCTGCTCGGCAGCCTCGGAAGCCATGGTGCCGTAGCCCTCCATGATCCAGGACGGGATCTTCTCGTAGCCCTCCCAGGCGGTGTCCTGAACGATGACGCCGCGCTCGCAGGCGTCGGCCTCGGCGGCGGCCATGCGCACGCACTCGTCGTAGTTGACCTCTTCGATGGTCACCGTGGCGCCCTCGGCGGCGATGTTATCGAAGCGGGGCTTGGTGGAACCCTTGGGCATGTGCACGACGGCCTTCTGGCCCAGCTTGTTGGCAGCCCATGCCACGCCGCGGCCATGGTTGCCGTCGGTGGCGGTAAAGAAGGTAGCCTGGCCAAAGTCCTTGGCAAGCTGATCGGAGGTCAGGTAATCGAAGGTGCACTCGGCAACGTCCTTGCCGGTCTCGTCGGCAATGTAGTTGGCCATGGCAAACGAACCGCCCAGGACCTTAAAGGCGTTGAGGCCAAAGCGATAGCTCTCGTCCTTAACGCACAGGTTGGACAGGCCCAGGCGCGCGGCCTGGCCGTCCAAGCGGGCAAGCGGAGTGACGGTGTACTGGGGGAACGACTGGTGGAAGGCGCGGGCCTTCTTCACGTGGTCGAGACTCATGATTCCCAAGTGCTTGTCATCGCTCTTGGGCATCGTGTTGC
>USFU01000103.1 GCA_900554135.1 uncultured Collinsella sp.
GAGTCCAAAAAGAAGGGCTTCTTTGGCAAAAAGAAGAAGACCGAGGAGAAGAAGCACAACCTCAAGGTTACCGAGGATGGCGTGCTCGCTGTTGAGGACTTCAACCTCACCGTTCACGACCAGGAGTTCATCGTCCTCGTTGGCCCGTCTGGCTGCGGTAAGTCCACGACGATGCGCATGGTTGCCGGCCTGGAGGACATTACCTCGGGCGACGTGCTCATCGACGGCAAGCGCGTCAACGACGTGGCGCCCAAGGACCGCGACATCGCCATGGTGTTCCAGAGCTACGCTCTGTACCCCAACATGACGGTGTACGAGAACATGGCGTTTACGCTTGAGCTCAAGAAGGTCCCCAAAGACGAGATCGACCGCAAGGTTCGCTCCGCTGCCGAGATCTTGGGTATCACCGAGTACCTCGACCGTAAGCCTAAGGCGCTTTCGGGCGGTCAGCGCCAGCGCGTCGCCATCGGCCGCGCCATCGTGCGTGACCCCAAGGTCTTCCTGATGGACGAGCCGCTGTCCAACTTGGATGCCAAGCTTCGTAATCAGATGCGTGCCGAGCTCATTAAGCTGCGCCACGAGATCAAGGGTACGTTCATCTATGTTACCCACGACCAGACCGAGGCTATGACCCTCGGCGACCGTATCGTGGTCATGAAGGACGGCGTCGTCCAGCAGATCGCCACCCCGCAGGAGGTCTTCAACCATCCCGCGAACATCTTCGTCGCCGGCTTTATCGGCGTGCCGCAGATGAACTTCTTCGATGCCCAGCTGGTGCGCTCGGGCAACGGCTTTACCGTCAAGACCGAGGATATGAACGTGGCGCTCGCCCCCGAGACCTGCGCTCAGCTCGCCCTCAACTGGGACGGCGGCGACGTGAAGGAGATCACGGCCGGCGTGCGCCCCGAGCAGATCCTGCTTGCCGACAAGGGCGAGGAGGGTGCGCTCCAGGGCACCGTCGAGGTGACCGAGCTCATGGGTTCGACCGAGCACGTCCACGTGACCGCTCCCGATGGTCAGTTCGTCCTGATCATTCCCGTTGTCGACCTCGAGGCCAAGGGTGCGCTCAAGGCGGGCGACCCCATTTGGTTCAAGTTCGAGAAGAACGCGACCCATCTCTTCGATAAGGTGTCTGGCAAGAACCTTATCTAGGCCCGGTGCACCCAGGCCATCCCTTTGGGCGACTGCGGCTTTGCCATCCTTTTGCCGTGGTCACATATAAGGCTCCCTTCCCGTCCACTGGGCGAGAGGGGAGCCTTTCTTTGTGTTGGGGCCGTTCATCTGTCAGTTTGTCTTGATCTGTAACAGGAGGAGGGCCAAATTGGGCCCAGATGTTACAGATCAAGACAGCGTCGAGCTGCCTGTCCTTTCATCTCGATCTGTAACACGAAGAACTGATTTCGGCAGTTACCTGTTACAGATCGAGATTGTTTTAGCCGCCTTGCCCGTCTGTCTCATTCTGTAACAGGTAGACCCAGTTTTGCCGGCTAGGTGTTACAGATCGAGATTGTTTGGTCGAGACAAATCACGGGCTGGCGTATCGGCACAAAAAGCGGAGCCGCGTTGCCGCGACTCCGCTTTCAAGAGGATGGGTAAAGGAAGCGAAATTAGCTCAGGTGCCAAATTTCGTCGTTGTACTGGGAGATGGTGCGGTCGGACGAGAAGGTGCCGGCGTTGGCGATGTTGATGAGCGCCTTGCGCATCCAGGCGTCCTGGTCCTCGTAGTCGGCCAGCACGCGCTCCTTGGTCTGGATGTACTCCTCAATGTCGAGCAGGGCCATAAACCAGTCCTTGCCCTTGATGTCGTCGTGCAGGCGCTGTAGACGCTCGGCGTTGCCGGTCGTCATAAAGGCGGGGTTGGTGATAAAGTCCACCAGCAGCTTGATACCGGGTTTGCGGTAGAGTGCGCCGGCGTTATAGCTGCCGTCGGCGTAGAGCTGCTCGACCTGCTTGGAGGAGGCACCAAAGGTGTAGATGTTCTCGTCGCCCACGAGCTCGGCGATCTCGACATTGGCGCCGTCAAGCGTGCACAGGGTCAAAGCGCCGTTGAGCATGAATTTCATGTTGGAGGTGCCGCTCGCCTCCTTGGAGGCCAGGCTGATCTGCTCGGAGATGTCGGCGGCGGGGATCACGCGCTCAGCAGCAGTGACGTTGTAGTTCTCGATCATGACAACCTGCAGGTAGGGGGCCACATCGGGATCATTTGCAATCCACTGCGACAGTGTCAGGATCAAATGGATGATGTCCTGGGCGATGGTGTAGGCAGGTGCCGCCTTGCCGCCAAAGATGATGGTGACGGGGTGCTCGGGTTTATTGCCGTTCTTGATATCGAGGTACTTCCAGATGATGTAGAGCGCGAGCATCTGCTGGCGCTTGTACTCGTGGATGCGCTTGACCTGGACGTCGATGATGGCGTTGGAGGGAATGGTCACGCCCTGCTCGAGCGCCATAAACTCGCGCATGATGGTCTTGGCCTCGGTCTTTGTGGCAGCCAGGCGCTCAAGAACGTCCTTGTCGTCGGCGAACTCGGCAAGCTTGCTCAGGTCGCCGGTGCTGCGCCAATCGGTGCCGATTACATCGTCGAGCAGGCTGGCGAGCGCGGGGTTGGCGCCATGGATCCAACGGCGGAAGGTGATGCCGTTGGTCTTATTGGAGAACTTCTCGGGGTAGATCTCGTAGAACGGGTGAAGCTCGGTGTCCTCCAGGATCTTGGTGTGGAGTGCGGCGACGCCGTTGATGGAGAAGCCAAAGTGGATGTCCATGTGGGCCATGTGTACGGTGTCGTGCTCGTCGATGATGGCGACGCGCGGGTCGTCGTGCTCGGCCTTCGCAATCTCATCGAGCTTGACGATAATGTCGGCGATGGCGGGCGAGACCTTCTGCAGGCTGGTGAGCGGCCACTTCTCGAGCGCCTCGGCAAGAATCGTGTGGTTGGTGTAGGCGACCATGGAGCGCACGATGGCAACGGCCTCGTCAAACTCGATGTCGTGCTCGGTGGTGAGCAGGCGGATGAGCTCGGGAATGACCATGGTGGGGTGCGTATCGTTGATCTGGACCACGGCGTAGTCGGCCAGGTCGTGCAAGTTGCTGCCGCACTCGATGGCCTCGTCGATGAGGAGCTGGGCGGCGTTGCTCACCATGAAGTACTCCTGGTAGATGCGAAGAAGACGGCCCTGCTCATCGGAATCATCCGGATAGAGGAACAAGGTGAGGTTCTTGGCGATTTCGGTCTTGTCGAAGTCAATGGAGCTGCCGGGTACCAGGCCGTCGTCGACGCTTGCCAGGTCGAACAGGCGTAGGCGGTTCTTGGTAGGCTGGCCGTAACCGGGCACATCGATGCTGACGAGCTTGGAGGTAACGGCAAAGTCGCCGAACTCGACGGTGTAGGAGCGGTCGTCGTCGATTAGGATGTCCTGCTCGCCGAGCCATTCGTCGGGGACGGCCTTCTGCTGGTTGCCGACAAAGCGCTGGCGGAACAGGCCGTAATGGTAGTTGAGGCCCACGCCGTCGCCGGTAAGGCCCAGCGTGGCGATGGAATCCAAGAAGCACGCGGCCAGACGGCCCAGGCCGCCGTTGCCGAGCGAAGGCTCGACCTCGAACTCCTCGATCTTGTTGAGGTCGTGGCCCGCGGCGACGAGCTGGTCCTTAACCTCGTCGTAGATGCCGAGGTCGATCATGTTGTTGATGAGCAGTTTGCCGATCAAAAACTCGGCAGAGATGTAGTAGAGCTTTTTCTTGCCGTTGTTGAGCGGGCAGGCGGCGGAGCGCTCCTGCACGAGCTTGACCAGCAGCTTATAAATGCGACGGTCATCGAGTTGCTCAAGCGAAGTTCCAAAGGACTGCTCGGCAAGATCCGCAAGATTGATACGGGGCATGTTTCCTCCTGTGGCGAGTTGACGACATGTCAGAAATTCAAAAGAAGCCCGCGCGAGGGATTGAGATGGCCTCGCGCGGGAAAAGCGGTCGCGTCCGCACGGTGGGGTGGAGTCGGGCGCGGTGGCTCCTATTGGGGAAGTTCAATTTCGGCTTCCGACGGGATGCGGAAGTAGGTCTCTGTCCAGTCGGTGAGCTTGTGCTCGAGCTCGCGGGTGATGGCGCCATCGAGCATGCGCCAGGTCCAGTTGCCGCCCAGGGTGGCGGGAGTGTTGATGCGCGCCTCGTTGCCCAGGTTGAGCAGGTCTTGCATGGTGTAGATGCAGGTATCGCTCACGCTGGCGGCGATGGTGCGGTTGAGTGCATCGGCTATGGGCTCGCCGGCCTGCTGGTGGGTGTATAGGGCCGCCTGCTCGCGCTGACGTGGGGTGGCCGTTCCCTCAAACCAACCGCGTGCCGTCTCGTTGTCGTGTGTGCCCACATAGGCGACGGTGTTGGCAATGTAGTTGTGCGGCAGGTAGTACGAGTTGGTGCCCTCAAAGGCGAACTGCAAGATCTTCATGCCGGGGAAGCCCGAGTTGTCGCGCATGTCGATGACGCCGGGGGTGAGGAAGCCCAGGTCTTCGGCGATGATGGGCAGCGTGCCGAGCTTTTCCTCGAGCGTCTTGAAGAACTTGAGGCCGGGGCCCTGCATCCACGAACCGTAGGACGAATCGGGTGAGGAGAACGGCACCTCCCAATAGGCCTCGAAGCCGCGGAAGTGATCCAGGCGGATGACATCGTACATGTCGAGGGCGGCACGGATGCGGCCCTCCCACCAGGAGAAGCCGTCGGCCTCCATGGCGTCCCAGTCGTAGATGGGATTTCCCCAGTACTGGCCGGTGGCCGAGAACTGGTCGGGCGGCGTGCCAGCGACGCTCACAGGATTACCGGCGGCGTCGATCTTAAAGAGCTCGGGCGTGGCCCACATCTCGACGGAGTCGCGCGAGACATAGATGGGCAGGTCGCCGATGATGAGGATGTCGCGTTCGTTAGCATAGGCCTTGAGGCGGCTCCACTGACGATCGAAGAAGTACTGCGTCATCTGGTGGTAGAGCATGCGCGCGGGATGGGCGGCGCAGACCTTGGCAGAAGCCTCACCGCGGGTACGGAGCTCCGCGGGCCACTCCCAAAATGCCTTGAGACCGCACTCCTCCTTGACGGTCATGAACTCGCAGTAGGGGATGAGCCAGTCTTCGTTGGTTTGGACAAAGTCGTCGAAGTCGGCCGGCTTGTCGGCGGCAAAGCGCTCGGCGGCGCGGTCGAGAATCTGACGACGGCCACCAAAGATGGCGCCATAGTCGACATTGCTGGGGTCGGAGCCCAGGTACACGCCGTCGATATCGCGCTGCTCCAGATAGCCGGCCTCGATGAGCTCGGCAAAGTCGATGAAGTTGGGGTTGCCCGCACGGGCCGAGAACGACTGATACGGAGAATCGCCGTAGCTCGTTGTCGTAAGGGGGAGAATCTGCCAGTAATGTTGTTTGCACGAGGCGAGGAAATCGACAAAGTCATAGGCGTTCCAGCCAAAGCCGCCGATACCGTACGGTCCGGGCAGAGACGAGATGGGCATGAGAACACCGCTTGCACGCTCCATGGATGTGCTCACCAACCTTCTTGTTGTGGGATCGGCCTGCAGATGGGTGAACAGTCCGTCCCGAGTTTTAAAGTCGATGTCCCTATTGTAGAACATGTTGTTTAAACATGTATAGGCGAGATTAAAAAGTTGGCCCATTTTCGGTAAGCGGTTACGCGCCATGAAAAAAGCCCCGGTCTCACATCGTGAGATCGGGGCAAGAACGGTATGTAGGCTTTTTGCTACTCGGCGTCGGCGAAGCCGTTGGGGTTGTGGCTCTGCCAATTCCAGCTGTCACGGCACATATCCGCGATATCGTACTGGGCCTTCCAACCCATCATGCGCTCGGCCTTGGAGGCATCGCACCAGTTGGCGGCGATGTCGCCGGCACGGCGCTCGCGGATCACATAGGGCAGCTCCTTGCCGCAGGCCTTGGAGAAGGCAGCGACGACCTCGAGTACCGAGGTGCCGGTGCCGGTGCCCAGGTTAAAGATCTCGACGCCGGTCTTGCCGTTCATCCA
>USFU01000104.1 GCA_900554135.1 uncultured Collinsella sp.
GACTTGACCTCGGCGAGCGGCGCCTTGACGGCGACGATGAGCGACTTGGCGCGACTGAGCACATCGGCCTCGTCGGCGGCGATGAGCGAGTCGATGGCACGGACCATCTGGCGACGGGCGTCCTGGCGCTCGGCGCTCTTGAGGAACTCGATACCACGCGTAGGGCTTCCCGCCACGGCGACGGCCATGTGACAACGCGCGATATCCTGGCCCGTCGCGCGGCTCACGGCCTGCGCGGCCACAGTGGGCGACACCAGCCGAAACGGCACGCACTGGCAGCGGCTCACAATGGTGGGCAGCATCACGTCGGCCGAGGTACCCAACAGGATGAACATGACGCCCTCGGGCGGCTCCTCGAGCGTTTTGAGCAGCGCGTTGGCGGTGTTGGCGCGCAGCTGCTCGGCACGGTCGATGATGTAGACCTTTGCCTTGGCGCGGATGGGCGCCAAGGGCACGTCGTCGAGCAGCTCGCGGGTCTGCGCGATGAGGTAGCCCGTAGCGCTTTCGGGGGTGTAATAATGCACGTCGGGGTGCGTATGGCGCGCGACGCGCACGCAGCTGTCGCACGAACCACAGCCGTCCCGCTCGCACAGGAATGCCTGGGCAAGCGCCCATGCGGCGTCAAGCTTACCGGCGCCGGGCGCGCCCAAGAACAGGTAGGCGTGCGATGCGCGGCCGCTTGCGATGGCGTTGGTCAAAAAGTCGCGCACGCGCTGTTGGGTGTCGAGCTTGGCCAGCAGGCTTGTCTGCGCGGGGGCCATGTTACTCAGCCTCCTGGGCAAGCGCGGCAGCGACGGCATCTTGGGGAATGTCGAGACCGTACGCGCGAACCAGCTCGACCGTCTGCGCGAAGACGTCTGCAATCGACGCAGTGGCGTCGATGAGCTTTACGCGGTCTGGCTCCTCGGCAGCAATTGCGCAAAATCCCTGGTAGACACGCTCCTGGAAGGCCATGCCCTTGGCCTCCATGCGGTCTGCCGCAACACGGGCGGCCATGCGCAGCGCCGCCTGCTCGGGCGTGATGTGATAGACGAGTGTGAGCGCCGGATGCGTACCGGCGACAGCCAGGTTGTTGGCATCGCGTACCATCTGACGGTCGAGGCCATCGGCAAACGCCTGATAGCAGGTCGTGGAATCGTAGAAACGGTCGCATAGGACCACCTTGCCGGCAGCGAGGGCAGGCGCGATGACCTCGTGCACCAGCTGGGCACGCGCTGCCTCGTAGAGCAGCAGCTCGCAGGTGTCGCCCATCGCCGTATTGGCGGGGTCGAGCAGCAGGGCGCGGATCTTTTCGCTGATGGCGGTGCCGCCCGGCTCGCGCAGAGTTACGACCTGATAGCCAGCGAGGTCGAGCGCGCGGGCCAGCAGGCGCGCCTGCGTGGACTTGCCGGCGCCGTCGACGCCCTCGAGCGTGATAAAGCTATGTTGAGCGGGCTCAAAAGCCATGGGCGCAGCCCCTTCCTACAAGGCGCGAAAATGCAAGTTATAGCAACCAAGCCATGATACCCCAGGGGCAGGGGCTAGGTGGCAGTTAGGAACGTTCCCAAAGTGCCGGCAGAAAAGGAACGTCCCCAACTGCCGACCCCCTAAGTTGGGGTGAAATAGGGACTGAATACGCCTTCTAGCAGCAAATACAATCCCTATTTCACCGCAAGTTAGGAGTGGGCGCGGGCGTAGATGGCGAAGGAAATGTCGCGCTCGAGGGCTAGGGCCTGTTCGCGTTCGAGGTCCTGGGTGAGGATTGCCAGCACGTAAGGGCGCTCGGCGTAGACGATTGCGGCATCGTGCTGAGCATTCGCCAGGCTGCCCGTTTTGTGCGCGACCAAAACGCCGCCGGGAACGCCTTCGACAATACCGCGCGCGTCTTCCTGCGCCAGCAGATATCCGCGCGCTCGCTCGCACAGCTCGGGCGTCGCGATTGTCCCCGCCGCCAGCCGTTGCAACACGGCCGCAGCATCACGGGCGCTCGTATAGTTCTCGCGACCTTGTGCCTGGGCCTCGGCATCCATCATCAAACGAGCGAGCACGGTCTGGGTCAGTCCCAATGCGGCACACGTTTCGTTGAGCGTATCCATGCCAAGCCTGCCGATAACAAGGTTCGCTGCCACGTTATCGCTCTGGGCGATCATGGCATGCAGCAGCTCGTCAATACTGTACGACACACCCGCGCCGCGCGACTGAATGTTGCCGCTGCCACCCACGATATCCTGTTGCGTCACCGTTATCTGTTCGTCGAGGGACAGCTCGCCCGCCGCCACGGTCTCGAGCGCACAAGCGAGAATGGGAAGTTTGATGATGCTTGCCGCCACACGTCGCGCGTCCGGCGCCACAGCGATTTCACCATCGAGCGACGCAAACGTTTGTGGATCAAGCGCCACAGCATAGACCGAAGTAGACCCACTATACGGCTCGGCAAGGGCTTCGATATCTTGCTGAATGGCGGCGATCCAAGAAGCCCGGGAAACAGTTTCCGCCTTTTGAGCGGACGGATGATTCGCTTTTTGTTTGGCAGGGACAGCGGAGCCCTCAGCCTCGTTGCGGCGCGCGGCACAACCGCCGAGACTCATCACCGAGGCAAGCACTCCGGTCAACATCCCGGCACAAAACACTCGACGCGAGCAATCGCGCGCAGCGAGGGGCGCATCCCCCGGCGGGAACCGGAACGCCTCCACGTTGCCGTCGCCACCCCGACCTTGCTCGCCGCAGTACACAGACTCACTCCCCACCATCGCATTCTACCGAGCCGTCGATAAACGGCCGCGCCGGACACCCAGCACGCCGCACTCATTGTGACGCATGCGACAGGGCTTGCGCGACATGATCATCCTCACATAACCAGTTGGGTCGGCGCGGCCCAACCGCACCTGAACCACCTTATAATCTAGCCAACACATCGAATGGAAGGAACCATCATGCCCCGGTTTTGTACCCATTGCGGCAAGCTTCTGAATGACGACGAGCGTTTTTGCACCAGCTGCGGAACGCCGGTAACCGATGATGGCCAGGCCTCTCAGTCGCAAGAGGATGCGCAGGCGGACGTGACCGTGCAGTCCGCCCATCAGCCCGCGCCCACTCCCCAGCCGGAAGTTGGCGCGACGCAGCAATGGGCGACGCCAGCCGGCTCCGCGCCGCAGCAGCCCATACCGACCGCCGCTCCGCAGGCCGGTGCTCCCGCCGCGCCCAAAAACAACAACGCTCTGCTTATCGGCATCATCGCCGTGCTGGTCGTCGTGATTATCGCGCTGGTCGCATTCTTTATGATCGGACCGTTCAACAAGAACGCCGACGATTCCAAGGGCACAACCATCGAGAAGGTCAAGATCGACCACGATGACGACGATGTGTCCGTAAAGGGCGACCCCAACAAGCTTGACGATGATGATGACGATGACGCCCACGATGCCGCCACCATCAGCGAGCAGAACGTCTACGACCAGCTGAGCTCCTACTACAGCAGGCTCTCCGATCTTGATCAGCAAGTTCGCGACTGCGCCACCACGTTTAACACGTACTACCTCAAGGATGACCGCAGCTCGCGTCAGTCGGCCAGCGATGCCGCCGAGGAGCTCGAGGACCAGATCGGCGACCTGAAGGACGAGGTCGAGGACCTGGACGTTCCCATCGACTCGCAGAACTACAGCTCGTGGAAAGACATCATCGCGCTCTACGACGACCTGGAGAATCGCATCGACGTGATTTGCGACGCTTGGGAGATCAGCCTTGAGTACTCCAGTCCCGCCAACCACAAGGACGAGATCGTGGCGCCGCTGGCGCGCGACAACGTAGCGGGCACCAACGACAACAAATACCGTCTGGACTTTGAGGACCGCTACCCCGGCGCCGCACCCGTCGAGGTGAAATAGCGCTTTGTCGTTCCCGAGCCGGCAGTTAGGGACGTTCCTAAACTGCCGGCAGAAAAGGAACGTCCCTAACTGCCGGATAAAAAACGAGCGAGGATTTTGAGGTCCTCGCTCGTTTTTATTTTAGGTGATGTTTCGACCGTGCGGCTACTTGTCGGCAGCGGTCTTTTTGGTAGTCGACTTCTTGGCCGTCGTCTTTTTGGCGGTCGTCTTCTTGGCAGCAGTCTTCTTTGTCGCCGTGGTCTTCTTCGCCGTGCTCGCCTTGGTCGCAGTCTTGCGGCCACGGGCGGGCTTCTTCTCCTTGGTCGGGCAGTCCATGTTGACGCAGATACGCCACGGACCGCGCGCCGTGTTGACCACCACGATGGGGGCGCCGCACTCGGGACAGGTCTCACCCGTCGCCTCGAGTTTGCCACGCGCCGGCAGCGGATAGCTCACGCCGCAATCGTCATAGTTGGTGCAGCGGATAAAGCGCTTGCCGCTCTTCTCGCTCTTGTGCGCAATCAGATCGCCATGGCGTCCGGCCTCGGCACACACCTTGCACTCGCCCACCTTAAGGTCGGGCTCGTAGTTAGTGGGGCATGTGGGGTTCACGCAGATCTCGAAAGCCTTCTGGCGGAACGGCTGGCACTTAATGCGCGGTGCGCCGCATTCGGGGCACACAGCAGCCTCGCCCTCGAGCGGGCTCACCTTGACGCCGCTCGGCACCGGATAGGTCACATCGCAGTCGGGCCATCCCATGCAGCCGATAAAGCTGCCGCGGGTCTTGGCGCTCGTTTTCATAACCAAGTCCTTGCCGCACTTGGGGCAGGCGCCCACGCGCGCATCGGCCGTGACGGCGTCGCTGATGGCGTCACCCAGCTCCTGCGTGTGCTTGAGCAGCTCGTCGAGCACGCCGGCCAGCAGCGCGCGCGAGTGCGTCACGACATGCTCTTCGGTGTCCTCGCCGCGCTCCACGCGGGTCATGTCGCCGTCGAGCTCGCTGGTCATATCGGGGCTCGTGATGCGCGGGGCAAACTGCGTCAGCGCGTCGATGATGGCGATGCCCAGCTGGCTCGGCTCCACGGGATCGTTTTTGAGGTAGCGCACGGCGTACAGGCGCTCGATGATGCTCGCGCGCGTGGACTTGGTGCCCAGGCCGCGCTTTTCCATCTCCTGCACGAGCTTGCCCTGGCTGTAGCGCGCGGGCGGCTCGGTCTGCTTGGCCTCGAGCTTAATGTCGAACACGTCGACCGTGTCGCCCTGCTCCAGCGGAGGCATCTGCTCGTCGCGCTTGAGTCCGTACGGGTACGCCTCGCGGAAACCCGGGGTCACAAGCACATCGCCCGAAGCCACGAACGGCTCACCGTTCACATCGAGCTCGAGCTTGGTGTTCTCGATAGTCGCGGGACCCATGAGCGTCGCCAGGAAGCGACGGGCGATGAGGTCGTAGAGCTTGCGCTGGCCGCCATCGAGCGTGGACGGATCGCCTTCGCCCGTGGGGTAGATGGGCGGGTGGTCGGTGGTCTCGACTTTGCCGCGCGTGGGCTTCATGGGGCCGGCGAGTACCTTTTTGCACACGGGCGCCAGCGCCGGGTTGATCTTTGCCAGGTCGCTCACCACGGCGCCCAGATCGAGCGTCGCAGGGTACACGGTGTTGTCGACACGCGGATAGCTGATGAGGCCCGCCATGTAGAGGGACTCGGCGATGCGCATGGTACGTGCAGGTGAGATGCCCTCGGCCGCGGCGGCAGCCTGCAGCGAGGTCGTCGCAAACGGGGTGGGCGGCTGCTGCTTGCGGGAGCGCTTGGTCACCGCGGCGACGGTTGCCGTCGTAGCGCCGTCGACGTGGCCGTACGCCGTCTCGGCAGCATCCTTGTCGGTAAAACGTGCCGTCTTGTGCGCAATCTTAAAGCGGTCATCCTCGGCAGCACCCTGAGCGGCACCCATGCCGCGAATCTGCCAATAGTCCTCGGGCACAAACGCCATGCGCTCGCGCTCGCGCTCGACCACCAGGGCAAGCGTCGGCGTCTGCACGCGGCCGGCGGAGCGCACGTTGCCAAAGCCGCCAAACTTGGCGAGCGTCAGGTAGCGCGT
>USFU01000105.1 GCA_900554135.1 uncultured Collinsella sp.
GCAACTTGATGTTGCGGGCAGCTTAGAACTTGTGGCCGCACTTCTTGCAGACGCGCAGCTTGTTCTTGCCGTCCTTCTCGTGACCGACGCGGGTAACCTTACCGCACTCGGGGCAGACGAGATTGACGTTAGAGGCGTCGATGGGAGCCTCCTGCGAAACGATGCCGCCCTGCTGGTTGGCAGCGTTGGGCTTGACGGCCTTCTTGACGACCGAAACGCCCTCGACAACGACCTTGTTCTCGGCAGGGAGAGCACGCAGGATAACGCCCTGCTTGCCGCGATCCTTACCAGAGAGAACCTGGACCTTATCGCCCTTCTTGATATACATATATCTCCCCTAACTACAGGGTCTCGGGAGCGAGCGAGACGATCTTCATGTACTTCTTGTCACGAAGCTCGCGAGCGACGGGCCCGAAGATACGGGTGCCGACGGGCGAACCATCGTTGTTGATGACAACGCAGGCGTTCTCATCAAAGCGAATGTAGGAGCCATCCTTGCGGCGGATCTCCTTAACGGTGCGAACGACGACGCAACGGACAACGTCCTTCTTCTTGACGTTGGCGCCAGGGGTAGCCTCCTGGACAGCACCGATGAACACATCGCCGATGCCTGCATAACGACGCTTGGAACCGCCAAGCACCTTGATGCAGCGAATCTTGCGAGCGCCGGAGTTGTCGGCGACGTTCAGCATGGTTTGCATCTGAATCATGGTAGATGTTCCTCCGAACTAAGAACCGAAGAGAGGTGCGCAGCCTTTATACGGCCTGTGGTATGCAAGCCAGGCATACGCACATCTTCGGAAACGTACAAGTCGTAAGAGCGACTGCTTATTTAGCGCGCTCGACGACCTCGATGAGGCGCCAACGCTTCATCTTGGACATAGGACGGGTCTCCATAACGCGGACGGTATCGCCCACGCCAGCCGTGCACTCCTCGTCGTGAGCGTGCAGCTTCTTGGAGCTGGTCATCATCTTGCCGTACTTGGGGTGACGCTTGCGCTCGGTGATGGTGACAACGATGGTCTTGGCACCGGAGACGGAGGTAACGACACCCGTACGGACCTTACGCGAGTTACGCGAATCAGTCATGTTCTCTCCTTAGGTCCTACTCGGCGACAGCGGACTTCTCCGCTGCGATCTCGCGGGCGCGCTGCTCCGTGAGGACGCGAGCGATGTCCTTCTTCACGGTGTTGACGCGAGCGGTGTTGTCCAGCTGGCTGGTGGCCATCTGGAAACGAAGGTTAAAGAGCTCGGCGCGCATTTCCTTCAGCTTCTCAACGAGCTGAGCGTCCGAGAGCTCACGAATCTCTGCGGGCTTCATTAGTTCTCCTCCTTGGCGGCGGCGGCGTCCTCAGCAGCCCACTTGGCCTCGAGAGCGGCCTCCTCAGCCATCTCCTTCTCGATGCGCTGCTCAGCGTTCTTAGCAGCAACAATCTTGGTCTTGATGGGAAGCTTGTGCTGTGCAAGACGCAGAGCCTCGCGAGCGACCTCCTCGGGCACGCCCTTGACCTCGAACATGATGCGGCCGGGCTTGACGACGGCCACCCACTCCTCGGGGTTACCCTTACCAGAACCCATGCGAGTCTCGGCAGGCTTCTTGGTGATGGGCTTATCGGGGAAGATCGTGATGTAGACACGACCGCCACGCTTCATGTAGCGGGTCATGGCAATACGAGCGGCCTCGATCTGACGGTTGGTGATCCAATGGGCCTCGAGAGCCTGGATACCAAACTCGCCGAAATGCAGCTCGGTATTACCCTTGGCCTGGCCCTTCATGGAGCCACGCTGCACCTTGCGGTGAAGAATACGCTTAGGGGCAAGCACTACTGACCCCTCCTCTCGGAGTTACGACGACGAGGACGGGAAGAGCCCTCGAGTGCAGGGTTGGGAACAGGCTGGCCCGGGAGCTTCTCGCCCAGGTAGATCCAGACCTTCACGCCGCAAGCGCCCATGGTGGTGCTGGCGACAGCCGTGCCGTAGTCGATCTTGGCACGGAGGGTGTGCAGAGGCACGCGACCCTCACGGTACCACTCACGACGGCCCATCTCGGCGCCGCCGAGACGACCGGAGCACTGGATACGGATGCCCTTAGCGCCGGCCTTGCGGGCGGACTGGACAGCCTTGCGCATAGCGCGACGGAAGGCAACGCGGCCCTCGAGCTGCTCGGCGATAGACTGAGCAACGAGGTTGGCGTCGAGCTCGGGGCGCTTGATCTCGACAACGTCGACGGAGAGCTGGCCCTTGGAGACGCCAGCGACCTTCTCGAGCTCGGTGCGGAGGGTATCGATCTCGGCACCCTTCTTACCGATGACAACGCCGGGGCGAGCGGTGAGGATGATGACCTTCACCTTGTCGCCAGCGCGCTCGATCTCGACGCGGGAGACAGCTGCGCGGGAAAGACGCTTCTCGAGGTACTTGCGGATCTCGAGATCGTTACCGAGGGTCTTAGCGTAATCCTTCTCTGCGAACCAGCGGGAGCGCCAGTTCTCGGTGATGCCAAGACGGAAGCCGGTGGGGTAGACTTTCTGACCCATACAGCTTTACGCCTCCTTTCGAGGAGCAACGACGACGGTGATGTGGGAAGTACGCTTCAGAATGCGAGAAGCGGAACCCTTGGCGCGGGGACGGATGCGCTTAAGCGTCGGACCCTCGTCAACATAGGCAGCGGCGACAACCAGGTTGTCGGCACGCAGACCGTTGTTGTTCTCGGCGTTCGCAACGGCGGAACGGAGAACCTTCTCGACATCCACGGCGACGGCGCGGTCGCAGAAGTGGAGGATGTCGAAGGCCTGAGCGACAGGCTTGCGGCGGATCAGATCGACCACCAGGCGGGCCTTGCTGGGGGAAACACGCACGTACTTAGCGACGGCGCGAACCTCGGTGGCCTCAGTTTCAATAGACTTAGTTGCCATTTACGGTTAACCCCCTATTTGGCCTTGTGGCCACGGAACGTACGAGTCGGCGCGAACTCGCCGAGCTTGTGACCAACCATGGACTCGGTAACATACACGGGCACATGCTTGCGGCCGTCGTGGACGGCGATGGTGTGACCAACCATCTCGGGGAAGATGGTGGACGCGCGGGACCAGGTCTTCACGACGTCCTTCTTGCCAGCCTCGTTCATCGCGGTGATACGCGAGAGAAGGCGAGTCTCCACGAACGGGCCCTTTTTGAGACTTCTGCTCATAAGTGCTTTCTCCTAAAACTCGGTATCCGAAATTACTTCTTACGGCGACGAATGATGTGCTGGTTCGAGACCTTCTTCTTCTTGCGCGTACGAAGGCCCTTCGTCGGCTTACCCCAGGGGGTAACAGAGGGACGACCAGAGGTGTGGTTCTTGCCCTCGCCACCGCCGTGCGGGTGGTCGACAGGGTTCATGACGGTACCGCGGACGGTCGGGCGCACGTTCATGTGACGCTTACGGCCGGCCTTGCCGATGACGATGTTGGAGTGATCGGCGTTGCCGACCTCACCGACGGTGGCGCGGCAGGTAACGAGGATGCGGCGCATCTCGGAGGAAGGCATACGGACGATAGCGTACTTGCCCTCCTTACCCATCAGCTGGCAGGAGTTACCGGCGGAACGGGCGATAGCAGCGCCCTTGCCCGGCTGGAACTCGACGGCGTGGATGAGCGTACCGACGGGGATGTCGGCGAGGGGCAGAGCGTTGCCCGGCTTGATGTCGGCGTCAGAACCGGACATGATGGTCTGACCGACCTCGAGGCCCTTGGGGGCCAGGATGTAGCGCTTCTCACCGTCAGCGTAGTGCAGCAGAGCGATGCGAGCGGAACGGTTCGGATCGTACTCGATCGTGGCAACCTTGGCGGGCACGCCGTCCTTGTTGCGCTTGAAGTCGATCACGCGGTAACGACGCTTCACGCCGCCGCCCTGGTGGCGGGTGGTGATGCGGCCGTTGTTGTTACGACCGGCCTTCTTGGGCAGGGGCTCGAGAAGAGACTTCTCGGGCTTGGTGCAGGTGATCTCAGAGAAGTCGGAGATCGTCTGCCAACGCCTACCAGCGGAGGTCGGCTTAAGGTGCTTTACAGCCATTACAATCCCTTTCAATAGGAATCCGTTAGCCATCGCAGACAGGGATTCGAGGTTCTGCCTCGGGTGCGATGACACCGGACGTATACACGGTTCCGGGCGTGTCCATTTAATACGCCCAAAACCTTGAGCTCTCGCCTCCCCTAGTTGGGAGGCATGAGCTCACTCAACAGCAGCGAGTCTTAGGCCTGGTTGCCAAAGACCTCGATGGTGTCGCCCTCGGCCAGCGTGACGATGGCCTTCTTCCAAGAACGGGTCTTGCCGGCGACATAGCGCACGCGCTTGGTCTTGGGCTTGACCGTCAGGGTGTTCACGCGAACGACCTTGACGCCGAAGATCTCCTCGACAGCGTCCTTGATCTGATACTTGTTAGCATCCTTGGCGACCTCGAACGTGTACTTGTTCAGCTCCATGCCGGAGAAGGAACGCTCGGACACGATCGGACGGATGATGATCTCGTGGGCGGTCATTTATGCAAGCACCTCCCCGAAGTGAGCGGCGATGTCGGCGGGCATCAGCACAGCGTTGTTGTTGACGAGATCGTAGGTGTTGGCCTCGTCGGCAGTGATGATGAACGTCTTGGGAATGTTGCGGAACGACAGGTAGGCGTTAACGTCCTCATCGCGAACGATGATGGTCAGACGCTTGCCCTCAAGGCCGAGAGCCTTGAGCATGGCAACGGCAGCCTTGGTGGAAGGCTTCTCGAAGCCGTAGTCGTCGACGAGCACGAGCTCGCCATCGGCCAGCTTGGCGGACAGCGCGGAGCGCATAGCCAGCTTGACCTCCTTGTTGTTCATACGCTTAGCGTAGGAACGGGGCTTGGGGGCGAAGACAACGCCACCGTGACGCCACTGGGCAGCACGGATGGAACCCTGGCGGGCACGGCCGGTGCCCTTCTGACGCCAAGGCTTCTTGCCGCCACCGGAAACCTCAGAGCGGCCCTTAGCGGACTGGGTGCCCTGACGCCAAGAGGCCATCTGGCACTTGACGATGTGGTGCATAACGTGGATGTTCGGCTCGATGCCGTACACCTCAGCGGCGAGCTCGGCCTCGGCGACCTTCTTGCCCTCGCTGTTCTTTACTTCAAACTTTGCCATTTAAGTGTTCTCCTTGGTATGACGCTGGGCTAAATGGGCTGGGCCCTTAGGCCATACGGATGGCGACGAGACCATTCTTGGCACCCGGGACAGCGCCCTTGACCAAGATGAGGTTCTGCTCGGCATCGATGCGGACAACGGAAAGGTTCTTGACGGTAACGCGCTCGTTACCCATGTGACCGGCCATCTTGACGCCCTTGAGGACGCGCGCAGGATAGGCGCACTGACCGATAGAACCGGGGTGACGCTGGAAGTGAGAACCATGCGTCATAGGACCGCGGCGCTGACCCCAGCGCTTGATGCGACCCTGGAAGCCCTTACCCTTGGAGGTACCGATGACGTCGACCTTCTCGACATCAGCGAAATCAGCGACGGTGACGACCTCGCCGACCTTGTGCTCCTCGCCGTTCTCGACGCGGACCTCACGAAGGAAGCGGACAGGCTCGACGCCAGCCTTGGCGAAGTGACCAGCCATGGGCTTGTTCACGTTCTTGGCCTTGATGTCGCCGAAACCGATCTGGACGGCGTCATAGCCGTCGGTTGCCTGAGTTTTAACCTGCGAGACAGCGCAGGGGCCAGCCTGGATGACCGTGACGGGAACGACGTTGTCGTCCTCGTCCCAAACCTGGGTCATGCCAATCTTGCGGCCGAGAATCATGCTGATCAAGATATGATCCCAACTCTCGCGTGGTCTTGGGACAATGCGTACACCACCGAGCGTACGCCCCTAGAGGACCACTACTTACAC
>USFU01000106.1 GCA_900554135.1 uncultured Collinsella sp.
CCCGGGCTCAGACAGCAGGACGCGGCCGGCGCGGCCACAAGTGGGATTCAACCGCCGGCAACCTATTGCTTTCGATTGTCCTGCGTCCACGTGTTGATCCCGCCGAGTACTCTGGTCTTGCCGCCGTCAGCGGCCTAGCGGTGCTCGAGGCACTCGAGGCACAAGGTCTTGCTAACGAGATCGGCCTCAAATGGCCCAACGACCTCGTCGCACGAGGACATAAGCTCGGCGGCATCTTAGTCGAGGCGGCTCGTGACAACGAGGGCAGGCCCTTCGCCGTCTGCGGCATTGGCGTCAATGTAAACTACACGCCCCAAGAGGTGCCCGATGGCGGCCTGGCGGCAATTGGCCTCTCAGACCTCAACAAGAATGTTCCCACCGTCGATGTGCTCCTCGATGAGGTCTATCACGCGGTCGTGAACGCTGTAGACACATGGGCAGAGCGTCTCAACGCCATGGAAGAAGACGCCGGACCGCTCGCGCCCGTCCACGGCGAATATATCGCTCACCTCAATTGGATTGGGGATCACGTTATCGCCCGCTCCCCGGCTGGGGACGAACTGGCGCGTGGCATTTTTAGAACGGTCGACGATTGTGGTCGAGCAAGCATCGAAACCGAGAGCGGCTTATGCGCATTCCACTTCGAAGAGGCGTCCCTGCGCCCCTTGAGCGAATAGGGCGCCTCAACCATCCGCTCGGCAGCCTTACCCGGCGGTCCAAAACCATCGTTCAGAACAAAAGAGCCCCGCTACCGTCATGGCAGCGGGGCTCTTTAAGCTATGAGCGATATCGCTTAGAGCTTGATGTCGATGTCGACGCCAGCGGGGAGGTCGAGACGCATGAGCGAATCAACGGTGCCCGAGGTGGGGTCGAGGATGTCGATGAGGCGCTTGTGGGTGCGCATCTCGAACTGCTCACGGGAGTCCTTGTTCACGTGCGGCGAGCGGATAACCGTGTACAGGTTGCGCTCGGTGGGCAGGGGGACAGGACCGGAAACGCGAGCGCCGGTCTTCTGAGCGGTCTCGACGATGAGCTTCGCGGACTGATCGACGACCTCGTGATCATAGCCCTTGAGGCGAATGCGGATCTTCTGGGTAGCCAACTTTAACCTCCAAAGAGTGCGAGAGATGTTCTCGCGGATTACGTAACAGGGAGCTCGAACTTAGGCGTTCTTGCTCATGACCTCGTCCACGATGGACTTGGGCGCGGGCTCATAAGAGTCGAACTGCATCGTGTAGGATGCACGGCCCTGGGTCTGGGAGCGAAGGTCGGTAGCGTAACCGAACATCTCGCCCAGCGGCACCTTGGCACGGATGAGCTTGCTGTTCTTGCGATCCTCCATGCCCTCGATCTTGCCGCGGCGACCGGAGAGGTTGCCCATAACGTCGCCCATGTACTGCTCGGGGGTCTCGACCTCGACAGCCATAATCGGCTCGAGCAGCTGCGGGTCGGACTTCTTGAGGGCGTCCTTGATAGCCATGGAACCGGCGATCTTGAACGCGGCCTCGGAGGAGTCGACCTCGTGGTAAGAACCGTCGAACAGGGTGACCTTAACGTCGAGGACCGGGAAGCCGGCGATAACACCGGTGTTCAGGGCCTCCTGGATGCCCTTGTCGATGGACGGGATGTACTCCTTGGGCACGACGCCGCCGACGATAGCGTTGACGAACTCGTAGCCGAAGCCCTCCTCCATCTTCTCGAGCTTGATGACGGCGTGGCCGTACTGACCGCGACCACCGGACTGACGGACGAACTTGCCCTCAGCCTTCTCGACGTCGTGACCAGCGGTCTCGCGGTAGGCAACCTGGGGCTTACCGACGTTAGCGTCAACCTTGAACTCGCGGAGCAGACGGTCGACGATGATCTCGAGGTGCAGCTCGCCCATGCCGGCAATGATGGTCTGGCCGGTCTCGTGGTTGGTGGACACCTGGAAGGTCGGGTCCTCCTCGGCGAGCTTGGTCAGAGCCAGGGACATCTTGTCCTGCTCAGCCTTGGTCTTGGGCTCGATGGCAACGTCGATAACGGGCTTGGCAAACTCGATCTTCTCGAGGACGATCTCCTTGCCCTCGGCGCACAGGGTGTCACCGGTGGTGGAGTTCTTGAAGCCGACGCAAGCGACGATGTCGCCGGCGGCGGCGTCGTCACGGTCGATACGCTCGGCGGCGTTCATCTCGAGGATGCGGCCGAGGCGCTCGCGCTGACCGTTGGAAGCGTTGACAACGTAGGAGCCGGACTCGGCGCGGCCGGAGTAAACGCGGACGTAGGTGAGCTTACCGACGAACGGGTCGGTCATGATCTTGAAGACCAGGCCGGAGAAGGGCTCGTCGAAGGAAGGATGACGCTCGATCTCCTCGCCGGTATCCGGATCGGTACCGGTGACAGCCTCGACGTCGAGCGGGCTGGGCAGGTAGTCGACGACAGCGTCGAGCAGCTCCTGAACGCCCTTGTTCTTGTAGGCGGAGCCCACGAAGACGAGGTTGAGCTCGTTGGCCAGAACGCCCTTGCGCAGAGCAGCCTTGAGCTCCTCGACGGTGAAGTCCTCCTCCATGAGGATCTTCTCCATGAGCTCGTCGTCAAAGCTGGCAGCAGCGTCGAGGAGCTCCTCGCGCTTGGTGGCAGCGATGTCGGCGAACTCAGCCGGGATCTCGTCCATCGGCTCGGGGTAGGTCATGCCCTTGTCGTCGGCCTTGAAGTCCCATGCGGTCATGGTGACCAGGTCGATGACGCCCCAGAAGTTGTCCTCGGCGCCCATCGGGACCTGAGCGGCCACGGCGTTAGCGTCGAGACGATCCTTCATGGTCTCGATAGCGTTGAAGAAGTCAGCGCCCACGCGGTCATACTTGTTGATGAAGGCGATACGGGGGACGTTGAAGGTGGAAGCCTGACGCCAAACGGTCTCAGACTGGGGCTGGACGCCGGCAACGGCGTCGAAGACGGCGACAGCGCCATCGAGGACGCGCAGGCAGCGCTCGACCTCGGCGGTGAAGTCAACGTGGCCCGGGGTGTCGATGATCTGGATGCGGTAGTCCTTACCGTCCTTGTTCCAGAAGCACGTAGTAGCAGCGGAGGTAATGGTTACGCCGCGCTCCTGCTCCTGAACCATCCAGTCCATGGTGGCAGCGCCCTCATGGACCTCACCGATCTTGTGGGTCTTACCGGTGTAGTAAAGAATACGCTCGGTCGTGGTGGTCTTACCGGCATCGATGTGGGCCATGATGCCGATGTTACGGGTATCGGAAAGCTTGTACTTAGGCTTAGCCATGTTAGTTCCTTACCTTAACTTACCAACGATAGTGAGAGAACGCGCGGTTGGCCTCGGCCATCTTGAAGACGTCCTCACGCTTCTTGACGGAAGCACCAAGACCGTTGGAGGCGTCGAGAATCTCGTTGGCGAGACGCTCGGCCATGGTCTTCTCCTTGCGAGCGCGGGAGAAGTTGACGATCCAGCGGATACCCAGAGCGGTGGAACGACGGGAGTTGACCTCCATAGGGACCTGATAGGTAGCGCCACCGACACGCTTGGGCTTAACCTCGAGCGTGGGCTTGACGTTGTCCATAGCCTTCTTGAAGGTAGCGAGAGCGTCGCCACCCTCGGACTTCTCGGCAACGATCTCGAAAGCGGTGTAAACGATGCGCTCAGCGGTGGCCTTCTTGCCGTCAAGAAGGACCTTGTTGATGAGCTGAGTCACCAGGCGGTTGTTGTAAACGGCGTCAGGCTGAACCTCACGACGATTAGCTGCTGCACGACGCGGCATGTGAAATCTCCTTAAGTGTCTACCGTGCGGCGCTTAGGCGGCACACGGCGAAAGTATCAAAACGTTATCTGGCTTATTTGGCCTTGGGGCGCTTAGCACCGTACTTGGAACGGGCCTGCATACGGTTCTGGACCGGAGCAGCGTCGTAGGCGCCACGGATGACGTGATAACGGACACCAGGGAGGTCACGGACACGACCGCCGCGGACGAGCACGATGGAGTGCTCCTGCAGGTTGTGGCCCTCACCCGGGATGTAAGCAGTAACTTCGATGCCGTTGACAAGGCGAACACGGGCAACCTTACGAAGAGCCGAGTTCGGCTTCTTGGGACTCGTGGTGAAGACGCGGGTGCACACGCCGCGCTTCTGGGAGTTGTGCTGCAGAGCAGCGTTCTTGGACTTCTTGGGCACGGAACGACGGCCCTGGCGAACCAGCTGGTTAATAGTAGGCAAAGCGTACTCCTTCTCGAATGATTCCAGCTTTCTGTAAAGTGCAACGGCTTGAATCGAGGGGTCAGCATCCCCCTACGAAACACGCAGTTCGATAGGATACGTGGCGTTAGCTGTGCCGTCAACAGACCACGCCGCCGGGCGTATCCCAAAATAGGCACATTTCCGCAAACCCTACACAAAAGGGATCCCCTCCTGTGCGCATGGGCGGATTCCCGGCCCGGGCGGCCTGCGGTTTAAGTTTGCTGCTCTACAGTCCTGGCTCGCACGGAGGCCACATTAAGTGGCCTCCGGCTCGTGCGGAACTCGCGACAAACTTAACCCCCGCGCCGCCCGGCCCGGAAATCCGACGTGCTCGTCGGGGCAACGTTACCTGCCAAAAAGGGACAGGTTTGTTTTGGTCGGTTTTATCTGCGGAAACGTCGCGCTCCAGCGGTGATCCGCCCTCATCTGTCATAGGGAAATCGGCGGCGCTTTCGGAAGTATGCGGCAAATTCTGGACCTGCCGAGCACGCCGGGGTTTTGCGATAATAAACCCGCAGGTAGAGCGCTTGAGCATATGCGGTGTGGTCGGCCCATCGAGATTTTGCCGCATACTTCAGGAATGCAGGCGAATATCGTGCGGTCTAACCGCCCATTTACCGCAAAGAAGGCCGCTTCCCCTAGTAGAAAGCGGCCCCAAATCTTACGAATAGACGATGGTAAAGGGTTCCGACGTTTCGGCGCCCCCTGTTGAAGTGCAGCGTGTGCCTTCGAGCGTTACTGAAACCACTTGGTCGACATCAATCAACTTCGTTGGCACCCAGATGTTCTCTCCGCTATTGCGTGCCATCGAAACATAGAAGTTGTACGCCCCTGCGTCGTCATCTTCGATAATCTGCTCCGATCCATCCTTGTAGCTGACGGTCAGTTTATGATCAACTGCTTCATAGCCCAGATCGTCGATGTGCGTCTGGATGGAAAACGGGCTGATCTCGAGAGGCGAGTCGTCGGAGCGGAGCTCCTTTGTATCGACGTACGCTCCGACGCTAAACTCGGGCGTCGACACCTCGATCACTTTCGCATCCTCACCTTCGCCCTCCGTCCATCTGATATTCCAGGTGACCGCATGTTGCAAATCTCGATCGCGATCCGGTGAGGCAAAGTACATCGTGCCGTTAATGACCGTGTCGCTTGATGTGTCCTTATCGATTGTGCAGCGCGTGTCAGCCCATTCCTCGCCGAAGTTCATTTCGGGCGTACTGACGCCCCCTTCTTCTTCACCATAGAGAACAAGTTCGCCAAGCTCTGCCGCCGGCTTGTAGTAGTTAACGCCATTCGGATTGGACAATGTAAACGTCACAGCACCGCAACCGTTCTCGTCGATTGCCATCTCATGAATGTCGAGCGTATAGCCGTTGCCCTCGACGGACAGATTGACCTTCTGGACTGCACCCTCCAGGCTTTGGGGCGCGATACCATCACCAAACTCTCTGGTGTAGGTATATTTCGTCCCCGACGAGCCGCCATTTGTCCAGGTAACGGACTCTCCGTTGCCATGGTTTCCCCAGGCAGAGGCAAAATAACTGGAATTGACGACGGCGTAGGCGACCCCTCCGGTCGCCAGCACTCCGGCAAGGCATCCGATCACGGCAACATACAGAGGCTTCGCGTGAC
>USFU01000107.1 GCA_900554135.1 uncultured Collinsella sp.
GTCGGTAGGTAAGGTATATATCGTCCGCAAGTTGCGCGGGGGCAAGTCTAGGTGCTCCCGGGTAAGATTCTCTATTGATAGGAGAAGACATGGCCATCATCAACAAGGGTATGTCCAGGCGTTCGTTCCTCGGCCTCACCGGCAGCGTCGCTGCTGTCGCAGGGCTTGGTCTCACCGGCTGCGGTGGCAGCTCTAGCGACGAGGGTTCCGCTTCCGGTTCCACCGATTCCGCCAACCGTGGCGGCGGCGTGATTACCGCTGGTTCCGCTTACGCTCCGTCCAGCTTCGACCCCGCCAGCACCGGCTCCGCTGTGGGCCTGGGTGCTAACTGGCACGTCATCGAGGGCCTCTACGGCATCGATTACCACGACTACAGCACCTTCAACGAGCTCGCCACCGACGATCCCAAGTCTGTGGACGACACTACCTTCGAGGTCACCATCCGCAAGGGTGCCAAGTTCTCCGATGGCACCGAGGTCACTGCTGACGACGTCGTTGCCTCCTACACCGCTTGCGCCGCTTCCGCTACCTATGCTCCGTTCTTCCAGCCCTTCGAGTCCATCGAGGCCAAGGACGCCAGCACTGTAACGGTCAAGACCAAGGTCCCCAACTTCTCCCTGCTCAAGGATCGTCTGGCCATCATCCGCGTTACCCCGGCCACCCAGGCCGAGGAGGATCGCGCCAAGCAGCCGATCGGCTCCGGCCCCTGGATGTACGACTCTATCTCCGATACCGAGATCACCCTGGTTCCCAACCCCGAGTACAACGGTGAGTATGCTGCCGAGGACGAGAAGATCCAGTACAGCATCCTGACCGACCCCACCGCTCGCGTTACCGCTCAGCAGGAGGGCTCCACGCTCGTTATGGAGCTCGTCACCGCTGACGCCGTCGACCAGCTCGAGAGCGCTGGCTGCAAGATCGATAACGTTCAGGGTTTCGGCACCCGCTTCATCATGTTCAACGTCGCCAAGGAGCCTTGGAACAACGTCAAGGTCCGTCAGGCCGTCATGTACGCGCTCGACACCGAGAAGATGATCACCAACACCTTCGCCGGCCTTGCCACCGCTGCCAGCTGCTACCTGCCCAAGAGCTTCACCAACTATCATGAGGCTTCCACGGTGTACAAGACTGACGCCAAGAAGGCCAAGAAGCTCATCGAAGAGTCTGGCATCACCCCGGGCGCCATCACCCTGCGCACCACCGACAACGAGCAGATCAAGGGCATGGCCGCTCAGGTCAAGAACGACCTCGACGCTCTCGGCTTCGATGTGACCATCCAGACCGATACCTCGCCGGCCACCTACGCTGCCATCGACGGCGGCGAGGCCTACGATATCCTTCTCGCTCCTGGCGATCCGTCCTGCTTCGGCGCCGACCCCGACCTGCTGCTCAACTGGTGGTACGGCGACAACGTCTGGATGCAGACCCGTTGCCCGTGGAAGGACTCCGCTGAGTGGGAGAAGCTCCACGGTCTCATGGACGAGGCTCTTGCCGCCGAGGGCGACGAGCAGCAGAAGAAGTGGAACGAGTGCTTCGACATCATCGCCGACAACGCTGTTCTGTACCCCGTTGTCCACGTCAAGACCGTTTCCGCTTCCTGGGACGATCCGTCCACCGCGCCCAACGGCGAGGCCCTCGATGGCTTCAAGGGCATCGGCACGACGAGCATGTCCTTCAGGGGCGTCGCGACCGTCAAGGCCTAAGACTCGCTTGAGTCATATGTAGGGCGTCGGTCGTAAGGCAACGTCCTCATAGTTGAAACAAAGACCCGGGCGGCCTCGATGTCGCTCGGGTCTTGTAATGAGTATCCATACTCATATACCAGTTGGTCCTACCGACAAAAGAAAGGGGAGAGAACGTGAACAACTTTCTACGTTTGATTGGAAGGCGTCTCGTGGCGCTGCCGATCATGGCATTGGGCGTCACCGTCCTGGTGTTCTTCCTTATGTCGTTCTCCAAGACCGACCCCGCCTATACGGCGTTGGGTGACGGTGCCTCGCCCGAGGCGGTTGCCGAGTACCATGAGAAGTATGGTCTGGACGACCCCTGGCCCGTGCGCTACGTGCGCTACATGGGCGATTTGATCCATGGTGACATGGGCACCTATGGTGCTGCTCGCAACTCCGTTGCCAAGCGCATCTCCACGGCCCTGCCCGTCACGATGCAGCTGACCTTCATCGGTCTTGCCATCGGCGCGGTCGTCTCGTTTTTGCTCGGCGTCATCGCGGCACTGTATCGCGATAAATGGCCGGACCAAGTGATCCGCGTCTTTTCCATCGCCGGCCTGGCAACCCCGTCGTTCTGGCTTGCCGTTCTGTTGATTCTGCTGTTCTCTTCCTACCTTAAGGTGCTCCCGGCGTCCGGTGCTCTGCCTCACTTCACCACCAACCCGGCTGGCTATCTGGGACGTATGATCATGCCCGCCATCGCCCTGGCATTCCCGCTGACGGGTCAGATGACTCGTATCGTGCGTACGGCCATGGTCGAGGAGCTCGATAAGGACTATGTCCGCATGGCCCGTGGCGCCGGCGTTCCCGAGAAGGTCGTCGTCGGCATCAACGTTCTTCGCAATGCGCTGATCACCCCGGTCACCACCCTCGGTCTTAAGATCGGCTACCTTATGGGCGGCGCCGTCGTCATCGAGGTCATCTTCAACCTCCCCGGCATGGGTACTGCGATTCTGCAGGGCGTTCAGGGCAACGAGGCGAACCTGGTTCAGGGCGTCGTCATCGTCGTTGCTCTTGCCTTCATCATCATCAACATCGTGGTTGACATGCTCTACCTGCTCATCAACCCGCGCATCAGGACGGTGTAGATTATGGTAAAGATTCGAGAGAAGCAAACCGAGCAGCTCGAGAAAGCTGCCTCCAAGGGGCTCAAGCTCGGTGGCTGGAAGAAGATGACGCTGTCTTCTAAGATTGCCGCCGTCGTGCTGGCACTGGTCGCCCTGACCGCGATTCTGGCGCCCCTTCTTGCCCCCTATAGCCCGGTCGAGATCTTTACGGCTCGCCAGGCTCCCGGCAATGGATTTATCTTCGGTACCGACGATAAGGGCCGCGACATCCTGTCGCGTATGCTTTACGGTGGCCGTTACTCGCTGATCATCGGCTTTGGCGCCACTGCCATGGCTCTGGTCTGCGGCTCGGTCGTGGGCGCCCTCGCGGCGGTTTCGCGCAAGTCCGTTTCTGAGGCGATCATGCGCATCCTGGACATCATCATGTCCATCCCGGGCATCGCCCTCGCTGCCGTCTTCGTCTCCATCCTGGGCAATTCCGTGCCGTCGATCATCTTCGCCATCGGCTTTATGTACACTCCGCAGATTGCCCGTATCGTGCGCGCCAACATCGTGTCCGAGTACGGCGAGGACTATGTCCGCGCGGTCATCGTTTCCGGCGCCAAGGCTCCGTGGATTTTGATCAAGCATGTTCTGCGTAACTGCATCGCCCCGATCATGGTCTTCACCGTTACCCTGGTCGCCGACGCCATCATCTTCGAGGCCTCGCTGACCTTTATCGGCGCTGGTATTCAGGAGCCTACCGCTACCTGGGGCAACATCCTCGCCGATGCTCGCGGTGGCGTGCTCGCTGGCCGTTGGTGGCAGGCGCTGTTCCCGGGCCTGGCCATCATGATCACCTGCCTGGCACTCAACATCCTGTCCGAGGGCATTACCGACGCCATGGCCGCTGCTCCCTCCGCCGCCCTGGATCCGACCGACTCCTCCAAGCGCCGTGAGGCCGACCTGCTGGTCTCCGACCCCGTTCGCGCCTACAAGGAGCAGGCTCAGTCCCTGTCCGCCCGTCTTGGCGCTCTGCGTGATGTCGAACTCAAGCGTAACGACCGCCATGTGCCCGATGAGTCCGTTGAGCCGATCCTTTCGGTACGCGATTTCTGCATCCAGTTTGAGCACCACGGTGACATCAACGTCGTCGACCACGTTAACTTTGACGTCCGTCCCGGCCAGACCATGGGCCTGGTAGGCGAGTCCGGCTGCGGTAAGTCCATCACCACGCTGGCCATCATGGGCCTGACCGATGATGACGAGCACCTTTCCGGTGAGGTTCTCTGGGAGGGCCGCGACCTGCTCAAGATGAGCAAGAAAGAGTGGTTCGGCCTGCGCGGTACCGATATCGCCATGGTCTATCAGGACGCCCTGTCCTCGCTCAACCCCTCCATGCTCATTTCCGCCCAGATGAAGCAGCTCACCAAGCGTGGCGGCACCCGCAGCGCCGAGGAGCTCCTGGAGCTCGTGGGCCTCGACCCCAAGCGTACGCTCGAGAGCTATCCGCATGAGCTTTCCGGTGGTCAGCGTCAGCGCGTTCTGATCGCTATGGCCCTTACCCGCGACCCCAAGCTGGTCATCTGCGACGAGCCCACGACCGCTCTGGACGTTACCGTCCAGAAGCAGGTCATCAAGCTGCTTAACGACCTACAGGCCAAGCTCGGATTTGCCATGATCTTCGTTTCGCATGACCTGGCACTGGTCGCCGAGGTCGCTCATAACATCACGGTTATGTACGCCGGTCAGGTTATCGAGCAGGCGCCCACCAAGGAGCTGCTCACCAACCCGATTCACGAGTACACTCGCGGCCTTCTGGGTTCCGTCCTGTCCATCGAGAGCGGTTCGGGCCGCCTGCACCAGGTGCCCGGCGCCGTTCCGAGCCCGCGCGATTTCCCCAAGGGCGATCGCTTCGCGCCCCGCTCGAGCCATCCGCGCATTGGCCTGGACACCCGTCCGGTCTTCAAGCGCGTGCCCGGCACCGAGCACTTCTATTCCGAGCTCCCCGACGAGGTGCTCAAGGCAAATGGTTTGACCCCTCACGCGGAGGTGATGTAGATGAGCGAGACCGCAGTCAACGGCGTCGAGCCGATCATCTTCCTTGATGACGTCCACGTCACCTTTAGGACCCGTACCGGCTCGATTCTGCACCCCAACCTGGTTCACGCCGTCCAGGGTGTAACGATTAAGCTCATGCCCGGACAGACCATCGGCATCGTCGGCGAGTCCGGTTGCGGAAAGTCCACCACCGCCAACGTCATGTGCGGCCTGCAGGCCCCCACGAGCGGCAAGGTCTACTTTAAGGGCAAGGACGTTACCAAGCGTACCGCCGAGGACCGTCGCCACATGGGTCGCGTCATCTCGGTCGTGTTCCAGAACCCGGCCACGGCGCTCAACCCCCGCATGGTCGTTCGCGAGCAACTGCTCGACCCCATGCGCGTCCACAACCTGGGTACCGAGGCCGAGCAGGAGAAACGCGTCAAGGAGCTCTTGGAGCTCACCGGTCTGCCCAGCTCCGCCGCCGAGGTTCTTCCCGGCCAGCTTTCGGGCGGCCAGCGCCAGCGCGTCGCAATTGCCCGTGCCCTGTCGCTGAACCCCGATGCCATCATCGCCGACGAGCCCACCTCGGCTCTGGACGTTTCGGTCCGCGCGCAGATTCTGAACCTGCTGACCGACCTTAAGAAGGAGCTCGGCCTGGCCATGGTGTTCATCAGCCATGACATCCAGACGGTCCGCTATATCTCTGACGACATCATCGTTATGAATGGCGGCAAGATCGTCGAGCATGGCGAGGCCAAGCAGGTCTTCCAGCATCCTCAGGACCCCTACACCAAGATGCTGCTCGGCGCTGCGCCGTCGCTGCTGCATCCCAAGCTCGGCGAGTAGCCTCGCTTTCCCTCCCGTGCGCCCCGTTCCCTTGCCGGGCGCCCCTCCGGTGGGCGTTGGAAAGGTTGGGTTCCCGCGCCCTGCCAAGTGCTC
>USFU01000108.1 GCA_900554135.1 uncultured Collinsella sp.
GCATCGTTGAGCGCATCAACGGCCCCCATCGTCGACGAATCGACAATGGAACGCCCCAGGTACATGATGCAATCGGTATGTGCCAAGTCGGAGGCGGGGCTGTAGCCCAGGCTGTGCTCCCAACCCGTAAGCCGGCTTACCTCGCAGGCGCCATCGGCACCGTACACGTTGGGCGAGCCCAGCGCATGCATAAAGCGATACGCCCAATAGCGGTCGAACGAGGGCACGCCGAGCGTCATGCCCAGCGCACGGGGACCATGCCCGTCAACAATCTCCCCAAGGCGCGCTGCGATCTGCGCGAACGCCTCGTCCCACGAAATCACATCGAAACCCGAGCCATCAGCTCGTCGACGCATGGGATGCAAAATCCGGTCGCGCTCGTCAAACGGCATTGCCAGGCGATGCCGTCCGCGGGCGCACAGGGCACGCGCCGAGCACGGATGCCCCGGCACCGGCAACTCAGCCACCACGCGACCGTCCTCAACGCGTGCCGCAAAGGCGCAATCGGCATAGCATCCCCCGCATGTGGTCACCACGGCGCGACCGTCACGCTTCACAGCAGATGCCATCTCGATTACCCCTTTCATCAGCCAAACACAACAGGCCAAAAGCCCGGCAACGAGTCCCGGACCCAAAAAGCCTCCCGCACGGCAACGCCCCGCGGGAGGCCCAACGTCAAACAGACGATACCTTACGCCTCGGACTTCTTGGCGTAGATAAACCAGTAGCCGAGCGCGATCAGAACCGCACCGCCCACGATGTTGCCCAGCGTGGCGGCGGACAGGTTAAACGCAATGCCCGCAGCGTTGAGCGCATCGGCGCCGGCGACCTTGGCACCATAGCCGCACGCGTGCATCACGGCACCCATGGGCAAAAAGTACATGTTGGCGACGCAGTGCTCAAAACCGCAGGCCACAAAGGCAGCGATCGGCAGCAAAATGCCCACAACCTTATCGACCACGGTCTTGCCAGCGGTACCGATCCACACGGCCAGGCACACAAAGATGTTGCACAGGATGCCGCGGAAGAAGATCGTCACCCAGTCGATCGTCACCTTGCCGGCGGCGACGCTCACCATGGAATTGGCGACCGCCTCGCCGTTGAGCTTGTAAATGCCGGCCATGTACACCAAAAAGACGATGAACAGGGCACCGACAAAGTTACCGACCCATACGACGACCCAAGCCTTGAGCATCTGGACCAGGGTGATCTTTTTGCTCTTGAGCGCGCAGACCATAAGCGAGTTACCGGTGAACAACTCGGCGCCACACACCAGCACCAGCACCAGGCCCAGGCAAAAGCACAGGCCGCCCACGACGCGCTGGGCGCCCCAGCCCAGCGTGCTATCGCTCAAGAACACGGTAAAGAACAGGCCACCGAAGGCAATGAACGCGCCGGCGAACATCGCCAAAACAAAGGCCTTTGCGACCGGCAGGTTGGCCTTGGTTACGCCGGCGGCCTCGGTTTTGGCCTCGATCGCGGCGGGCGCCAGGCAATCGGGAGCGGGATATTCTGCCTTGGAATCTGCCATGTCAATCACTTCTTTCCTAATCAGCAGGGACAAGCGCTCCTATTGCTCTTGCCCCAAGCGGACAAAGTGGGAAAAGTCGTTGGCGGCCACGGCGTCGTACACGGCGTCGACGGCCTCAAAGACTTCCGGGGACATGGGGTTGTAGAACTCCGTGTCGCCCGGCTGAATCCCTATGAAGACGATATCTTCGCACGATTGCTCAATCTCTTCGATCAGAATCGACAAGGGAAGCGAATGCGTGGTGAACATCGACTTGCGGGCCACATCGCGCTTGTCAAGCAGGCGGATGGACCCGACGGGCAGCGCCATGTCGGCAGCATCGACCAAGACCAGACGCGGCGGACGCTCACGCTTGACCTCGATAATGTCGTCCTCGGGCGTTTGGCCTCCGTCGATGGTGTACCAACCGGCGATGGGTGCGTCTTCCATCTTTTTGGAGAGCACGGGGCCGGCGGCATCGTCGGCACGCAGCACGCTTCCCGCCGTGAGCACGATACCCGCAAAGGGAGCACCGTTCACGCGGCCATCCACAACGCGACCCATTACTGCAACCTCCCCGTCAGATACACGCCCGACACATCGCGCACGCGCTCAACCAGATCGCGGAACTTCATCAGAAACGCGACCTGCTGGGCATGCAGGCCAAAGTCGTCGTCGAACACCGAAATGCCGGCCTTGGCCGACCCGCGAAAACCGCGCTCGTCGAGCAGCGCATCGCAGGCCTCGAGCAGCGACGGCACCGCCGCCTTGTCGAGCTGGCACTCGCCAAAGGAGCGGATGGCCTCGAACTTTGTCTTGGCCTCCCCCTCCTGCAGCGCGTCGACGAGCGAATAGAACACATTCACCGGCACCGACAGGCGCGGCTCAAAGCAGTCAAGCACGCCGGTGTGGTGGCCCACGGCGAGCGTGTAGTACAGCACGTCGCAGGCCTCCTGGGGAACGTCTTCCTCGGTCTCCACAAACTTACGCGTGAGCTCATAGAAGACCACCTGGTCGGGCGCATGACCCAGGCAGGGGTCGGCGACGCCCTCGGCGGCCTCGTCGCTTGCGCGCGAGGCATCGCCAAAGGAGCCGCCGAGCATGCCGGGGCCCGCAAAGTAACCAGAGCGGTCCGTGAGCTCCATCTAGCGACCTCCGGCCAGCACCAGATCCTGCAGCGCCGAGTACACCTCGACGCGGCGCGGATCGTCCTGCTTGTCGATGAGCAGCGCCATGGCACCGCGGATATCGCCCTTGGGCGCACCCTCGAGCGTATCCATAAACTCGTTGGCCAGGTCGCGGCCGTAACGATAGCCGCTCATGGCGCGAGCTTCGCGCTCAATGGCAACGCGCAGCTTGTACGGCACGCCGGGGTGCAGGATATCGGCCTGCTCGCCGGCGGCCTCCACCGTGGTCTCGGCATGGAGTTTTTGGTCCAGCAGGCCAAGTGCCATGGCAAAGCCGTAGATGGTCTGCGCGGGGCTGGGCGGGCAGCCGGGGATGTAAACGTCGACCGGCAGAATCTTGTCCGTGCCGCCCCAGACGCAGTAGTTGTCGTAGAAGATGCCGCCGGTGCAGCCGCACGCGCCATAGGACACCACGATCTTGGGATCGGGTGCAGCCTCAAAGGCGCGCAGGGCCGGCATGCGCATGGCACGCGTCACGGCGCCGGTGTACAGCAGCACGTCGGCGTGACGGGGCGAGGGCACGACCTTGATGCCAAAGCGCTCGACGTCGAAGACGGGCGTGATGGAACCGAAGATCTCGATCTCGCAGCCGTTGCAGCCGCCGCAGTCAACGCGGTAGACGTACACCGAGCGCTTGATCTTCTTAAGAAGGGTCGCCTTGGCCTTCTCGATGCTCTCGTCGAGCTCGATCTTGGTCGGGCGGTACTGAAGCCGCTCGGGCAAAAGCGTGGGTTCGGCCATGGTTACTCCTCCTTCGTATCAAAATCCATGATGATGCCCTCGACCGGCGCCGGGCCGGCGGGAATCTCGGGCGCATCGGGGTTGAGCTCGCGGTCGATATACTCCGGGTTCACGCCGTGGCCGCCCAGATACTCCATGCCGGGGCCCTGGGGCTCGCCGGACGCAAGCGTCTCGTTGGCAGCCATGCCGTGCGCGTTGCCGGTCTTTACGGCCGAGGCGGCGCGCAGGGCGTCGAGCTCGCGCTTGCACTCCTGGCACATACCGACGGTACGGGCGGCCTGGATGGTCTCCATGCCGCCGGTCTTTTGCAGCAGGCGCTTGGCGTAGTCGATCTCCTTATGCGGGGCAAACGGCTTGCCGCAGCGCGAGCAGTGCTCGAGCGTGTAGACGCTCTTGCTGGTGAGGTCGTCCTTGCTCATGACGGCCAGCTCAAACTCCTCGGTGAGCTTGATGGCCTCCATGGGGCAGGCTTCCTCGCAACGGCCGCAAAAGATGCAGCGGCCGTAGTCGATCGACCAGGTAATGGTATCGGCCGCAAGGTCGGTGTCCATGCGAATGGCATCGGCCGGGCACGCCACGCCGCAGGCACCGCAGGCGATGCAGAGCTCGGCATTGTGCTCGGGCTTGCCGCGCATGTCCTTGTTGGTGGGGAACGGCGCAAACGGGTACTTGACCGTCGCGTCGCCGGCCTTGGCGTTAACCTTCCAAAGCTTCAGCATATTAGAGCGCCTCCTCATCGAGCGGAGCGGCCATGGTGCCCTCGCCCGCAAGCGGCGACTTGTCGCGCCAGACGTTCTCGAACTGCTCCTTGTCGAGCACATGGTCGCGCTTGGCGGCGACATCGGTCACCGTCACGCGGTCGGTGCAGGAGTAGCACGGGTCGAGCGAGCCGACGATCAGCGCCGCGTCGCCCACGGTGTTGCCGCGGAACATGTAGCGCAGGACCGGCCAGTTGCTGTACGTGGCGGCCTTGGCGCGCCAGCGGTAGCACTTCTGGTTGTTGCCGAGCATGGCCCAGTGCACATCCTCGCCGCGCGGCGCCTCGGTGGCACCGATGGCGTACTTGTGCGGGGTGTACTCCCAATCCGTAGTGAGGATGGGGCCCGACGGGCAGTTCTCGAGCATGGTCTCGATCATGTCGATCGAATCGTAGACCTCCTGGATGCGAACGGCAGTACGGCCGAAGGCATCGCACGTGTCGGCCGTAGCGGCGTGCATCTTTTGAACATCCGGATCGGCGTAGCCATCGAAGGGATGGTCAAAGCGCACGTCGCGGGCATAGCCCGAGCCGCGCATGAGCGGGCCGACCGGCGAGAAGTCGCGAGCGATCTTGCGGTCCAGAATGCCGATACCGCTCGTACGCTCAATAAAGTTGGGCGTAGAGAGCAAGACGTCGACGAGCTCCTGAACCTCGGAACGCAGCTGGTGGATAGTCGTGAGCGTGGAGAGCTTCTGCTCGGCCAAAATGTCGCGACGCACGCCGCCGATCACGTTGAGGCCGTAGGTCTTGCGGTGACCGGAGAGCTTCTCGGCCAGGTCCATGGACTTCTCGCGGACGCGGAAGAACTGCTGGAAGCCCGAATCGAAGCCGGTGTAGTGCGAAGCGAGGCCAATGTTGAGCAGATGTGAGTGCAGGCGCTCGACCTCGAGCATGATGGCACGGATGTACTGGGCGCGCGGCGGGACATGAATGCCCTGGGCGCGCTCGACGGCCTCGGCATAGGCCACCGAGTGGGCGCAGCCGCAGATGCCGCAGATACGGTCGGCAAGGAACGTCACGGCGTCATAGTTCAGGCGCGTCTCGGCAACCTTCTCCATGCCGCGGTGCACGTAGAACAGACGGTAGTCGGCGTCGACAATCGTCTCGCCCTCGACAAACAGACGGAAGTGGCCAGGCTCGTCGGAGGTAATGTGCAACGGGCCCATGGGAACGAGCGTCGTCTCCTTACCCTTGGTATCAGCCAAGAACTCATAGTTTTCCATGTCGCTCGCGGGAGCGGGACGGAAACGGTAGTCCATGGAGTCCTTGCGCAGCGGGTACAGGCCGCTGGGCCAGTCATCGGGCAGCACCAGGCGGCGACGATCGGGCAGACCCTCGGGGATCAGGCCGAACATATCGCGCAGCTCGCGCTCGCCCCACACGCAGGCGGGGACGAACGGCGTCACGGACGGGAACGTCATCTTAGCGGGATCGACCTCGGTGCGCACGGTCACCCAGCCGGGGTCCTCCCCCTCCATGGAGATGACGTAGTACACGGCGTAACGGCCGCACAGGCTGCGCTCGTCGTTGCCGA
>USFU01000109.1 GCA_900554135.1 uncultured Collinsella sp.
CAGGTGATTCCGGGCGAGGTCGAGGCGCGCCTGACGTTTTTTGGCGTGGCGCACGACTTTGCTGGCGAGCGCATCATTGTTGCCGATTCGGGCGGCGGATCCACGGAGCTCGCGACGGGCGTCTATGCACCGGAGCGCGGCGTCTTTGCGCTGGAGGGAACGCGCTCGCTGGACATTGGTTGTCGTCGCGTGACCGAGCGCTTCTTCTCCGCCCTGCCGCCTTTGGACGGCGAGCTTACGGCCGCCGCCGACTGGGCAGGTGAGCAATTCGCCGCCTACTTTGAGAGCCTGCCTGTCGACTTTGAGCGCGCCGAGCGCCTGGTCACGGTAGGTGGTACCGTCACTACGCTCGTGGCACTCGTTCACGAGCTGGAGCCGTATGATTCGAGCTTTGTGCACCTGCGCGAGCTTTCGCTGGAGCAGGTTTCGGCCGCTATCGAGCGCATGTCCGCGCTGGATGATGCGGGCATCGCCGCGTTGCCGGGCGTGCAACCCAAGCGCGCGGGCGTGATCTTGGCAGGTGCCGTGGTGATTCGCGAGCTTATGCGAGCTGGCGGCTACGACACGCTCACCGTAAGCGAGAACAGCCTGCTTGCCGGCATGGCCGCCACCATCAACGAGACCCTCGACGGCGAGCTGCCCACCATCGGCTGGACCCCCACTCTCAGCACCCTCTAAAGCGGCACTTAGGGACGTTCCTTTCCTGCCGGCAGCTTGGGACGGTCCTTGACTCGATATGAGTAGTCTTTTTAGCCCCGTCCCAAATGAGCTGCTTTGTGGCGGCGTGGGGCGGTGGGACGTCTGCGTATTTGCTGCGCAAATACGCACCGGCTTCGGTCGCCTGCCGGCGCCCTCGCCGGCTCGCTGCGGACGCTGCGCGTCCGCTTAACGCTCGCCCCCTTGCGGGTTCGAGTCCCACCGGCATCTTAAAGAAACGGGCCCGCATCCCAAAGGGACACGGGCCCGTAAGCGTCATATGGTAGGGGCGGTGGGACTCGAACCCACAATCCTTGCGGCGAGGGATTTTAAGTCCCCTGCGTATGCCAATTCCGCCACGCCCCCGTAAGACTAGAAGTCTAGCACAAGCCGTCCGTTACGCGTTGACGGCCATCGAGTGCTGGCCCGACTTTTCCAGGAACTCTTGGAACTTAGCCTCGTCGCCCTTGTTTTTGTACTGCAGGGCCAGCAGGTATTCCAGTCGGCAAGCCTTGACCTTGTCGTCGCCGGCCTCCTCGAGCATGCGCTCCAGCTCGGGGATGTCGTTGTGGCGCTTGAGAATCATCGTGTCGTACATCAGCTGACATTCGTGCGCGACCGCCTCGGCCTGACCGCCCTCAAAGCCCTTGATCTCGTGCAGCAGCTCCTTGGACTTTTTGCGGTCCTCCTGGCCAACGTAATAGTTGAAAGCCTTGATCACCAGGTCGACGCGCTGCATCTTGGGCAGGTTAAGGCCCAGCAGCAGGTCGAACATCTCGTCGGCGCGCTTATGGTCCTCGCGCAGCAGATAGGAGTTCAGGCGTAGGTAGTCGCGGTTGTAACGCGGGTACAGCATGCTGGTGAGTTTGGCATCGAGCAAGCGATCGAACTCGTCCCACTGCTTGGCAGCCATGAGCTGCTGCAGGCGCTTAAACGTGGTGCGTTTTTTGATGTTAAAGAACACCGACACGGCGATACAGATGATGACGACGGCGGTCCAGAGAGTGCGGGAATCGGGCATGATCAGAGTCCTTAGTCGCTCGTAAAGCAAGCGGTATGACAACACGTACTAGATGTATTATACGCAGCGCGCAAGCAAACTGGCATAAAAGTGCATCGAGGCCGAGCACCATCGCTCGCTGCGGTACACTTAACCAAAGTAAACCTCGAAGGGAGACATTACCTATGAAGAAGATCGTTTTGGCTTGCGGTGCTGGCGCTGCTACTTCCACGCTCGTTGCCCAGAAGGTCGCCACCCTGCTCGACGCCAACGGTTATGCCGACAAGTACGAGATCGTGCAGTGCGCCATCTCCGAGGCCAAGGACGCCTGCGACGAGGGCGCTGACCTGCTGATCGCCACCACCGTTGCCCCCGAGGGCCTCACCTGCCCGTACGTGAGCGGCGTGCCCTTCATGACCGGCATGAACCGTGTCGCCGCCGAGAAGGCCGTCCTCGACGTCATGGCTCAGTAGGCGCCGTCTGTATGAGTGAGCAGAACGCCAACCCGGTCGAGCTTTTTGGCATGCGCGTCGCCCACGTGGGCATCAACGCCACCGATCCGGCCGACGCCCTGGAGATTGCCGAGCTGTTCTCGACGATGATGGGCATGCCCGTTATCGAGACCCCGGTTTCGTACTTTAACGATTCGCTGGTCGAGATCATGAAGCAGAACGGCCGTGGCACCAAGGGTCACATCGGCTTTGCCGTCGACGACATCGACGCGGCAGAGAAGTGGTTCGCCGAGCGCGGTCTCGAGGTCAACGAGGAGTCGCGCGCGTTGCTGCCCGACGGCGGCACCAAGCTCGTGTACTTTAAGCGCGAGTTTGCCGGCTTCGCCGTGCACCTGTGCCGTGAGTAGCACACAAGCTGCCATAGCTAACGAAAAATGGGGTAAGGCCGCGCGGCTTTACCCCATTTTTTTATGCCACGCGGCCGCCTGGCGGGCTGTTGAAAATCGAAGGTGAATACTTTTCCGAGAAGTGAACGAGCAAAATCGGACCCCCCCGAAGCATCGACACTTTGAGGGTGGAATTTCCTGCGGTTTCGTCGAGTTTTTCCTGCAGTTTTGGCGCCAAAAAGTGTGGATGCTTCAGGGGTCCAAAATAGGTCGTTCACTTCGCGGGAAAGTATTCACCTTCGTTTCGCGAGAGGCGCCCTTACCGCGGTAGGCGAATCGTAAAGCGGCTGCCGACCCCTTCGACTGAGGTCACGCCAATGACGCCGCCGTGGCTGTCGACGATCCACTTGGCGATGGCGAGCCCCAGGCCCGAGCCCTGTGCGCCGGCATCGCGCGCGTTGTCGGCACGATAGAACCGCTCAAACGCGTGGGCTGCGGATTCCTGGTTCATGCCGATACCCTCGTCCTCAACGCTTATGTCGATTGAGCCCGCTCCCACATCCGGCGTTACGCCAAACGTGATGGGCGTGCACGCGTCTGAATACTTGGCAGCATTTTGCACGATCACGCGCAGCGCCTGCTTCACGAGCGCTACGTCGACCGACGCGCTGCAGCGCGGGTCACTGGCAAGCGCGGCGTCATACGCCAGCCGATACGTGTGCCCGGTATCGATCATCTGCGATTCCTCGCAAACCTCGCCGACGAGTGCAGCCAGATTGGTGTCCACACGCCGCAGCACGGTGCGGCCGGCATCGCCGCGCGCCAAAAACAGCAGCTGCTCCACGAGCTCCTGCATATGCTCGCTTTCGGCCTTGAGCGAGGTGATAGATTCCGCCAGCACGTCCGGGTCGTCTTTGCCCCAGCGGTCGAGCATGTTCACGTAACCCTGAATCACCGCGATGGGCGTGCGCAGCTCGTGGCTTGCGTCGTTGACAAAGCGCATCTGCTGCAGCTTGGCCTCCTGCATCTGGCGCAGCAGGCGGTTGAGCGCGACTTCAATGCTCGCCAGGTCGGCGTCGCCGGTGGTGACGCTCGGCGAGTCGACGCTTGCACGCTCGATGGCCTGCTCCAGCGTTTCCATCTTGCCGCCGGCGAGTTGCATGCGACCGAGCTCGTCCACGCGCAGTGCCAGATCGTTGAGCGGCGCCATGGTGCGGCGCACGCGACGGGCGCCGCCGAGCATGTTGAGCACGCTGACAATCTGCCAGCCAACAACAACGATATAGAGGGGCCACAGCGCGACGAGATCCTGCGCGAGGGGGAAGGTCTTGGTGGTGCGTGCAAGCTCGACGGTGTAGGTAAGTGTGGTCAGATCCCAGCCGCGCGCGGGCATCAACGACATGCTGTGAACGGACTCGCTGGGGATCCAGCCTGCGGTAAAAGTGCCGGCGGGCAGCGTCTGGTTGTATCCATAGACGAGGATTGCCGCCGCAACAACCAGCAGCAACAGATCCAGCCAAGCGTAGCTCATCAGGCGGCGCCACATGTAGCTCCAGTTGATGGCGCGGGCGATGGAGGTGACGCGTTTGGTCTCGGCGTTACGCGCGGCAGACATAGCCCACCCCGCGCACGGTCTGGATAATGCGGGCGCCGCCGCCGTCCTCGATCTTGGCGCGCAGGTGCGCGATGTGTACGTCGACGTTGTTAGTGTCGCCCACGTACTCGTAGCCCAGCGCCTCGTGCGCAATGCGCTCGCGCGTGAGCACGGTGCCGGCGTGTGCCATAAGCAGGGCGAGGACATCGAACTCGCGGGCAGTCAGCACGATGGACGAGCCGCCGACCGTGACCTCGCGGCGGTCCGGGTCGAGCGCGACCGAGCCCACGGCGAGCATGGCGGGGGAGGGCGAAGTAGAAGCCTGGGTCGAGTTGCCGACCGGGGGCATCGCAGCGGCACCCGTAGCGCCCTCTCCGGCCCCGACACCGCCAACGCCCGACGCTGTCCGCGCGGCCTCCGAGCGCTTCAGCGCCACGCGGATCCGTGCAAACAGCTCCTCAATCGCAAACGGCTTGGTCAGATAGTCATCGGCGCCGGCATCGAGCCCGGCCACCTTGTCCATCACGGCATCGCGCGCGGTGACCATAATCACCGGCACATCCTTGTGCTTGCGGACGCGTCGCAGCACCTCCATGCCGTTGAGCTGCGGCAGCAGTACATCGAGCAGAATCAGATCGTAGTCGCGCTCCAGTGCCAGGTCCACGGCGGTGCGGCCGTCGGCGGCGTGCTCCACCTGGTAGCCCTCGTGCTCCAGCTCGAGCGTCACAAAGCGGGCGATTTTCTCCTCGTCCTCTACGATCAGGATTCGTGCCATACGTGCCCCCGTCTGCGATTACTTGTCGTCGTTCAGATTTTGCTTGATGTCGTCCGCGGCATTGGCAGCGCTGTCCATCAGGTTGTTGATGCTGCCGGGCACGTCGCCGTCGCTATCGATGCGGTAGCGCATGCCAAAGAACAGGCCAAGCAGCATCAGCCAAATCGTGGCGCCCCAGGCAAACAGCGCGACGATGGGAATCAGGATGGGAATGTTGAGGATGATGGCGTCGCGACGCGTGGCGACAAACTTGGTCTCCAGGCTCAGGCAGAAGAGCTTTTTGAGGTACTCCCACACGCTGTCCATCTTCTTGGAGAAGTCGGTCTTTTCGCTCGACTTTTCGTAGGCAGCCTGCGCGGCGACCATCTCGGCCGAAGGCTCGTCGACCGGCGCAGACTCGGTGGCGGCGTGCGCCGACGTGGTCTGGGTCTTGCCCTGCGACTCGAGCCAAATGATGGCGTCCAGAACGTTGCCGTCGGCGGCGTCGAGCGCGGCTTTGGCGTCGGTGTAGCTCACGTTGCACTTGGTGCGGATGGTTTCAACTTTTTCGAGGTCGTCCATGACCTGTCCTTTCGTTCGATGGGCGCGACGCCGGGCGATCTGCCCGGGCGCGAGCGTTGCGTTCGGCGGCCTGCGTGGCGCCGCCCCGCCCTTGGTCGAACTCTATAGTGCAGGTTATAGATTAAGCGATTCTTGAGCCAAGATTAATGTTGGATGAGTTTTTGGGTGGCG
>USFU01000110.1 GCA_900554135.1 uncultured Collinsella sp.
GGCAGCGAGTTTAAGGCCGACGCCGTGGCGGCGCTTGCCATCCTCAACACCGTGACGGCCAGCGCGGCGGGCATGGTCTCATGGCTTGCCGTCGAGCGCGTGCACACCGGTCGCCCCACGCTGGTAGGCGCCAGCACCGGTTTGGTCGCGGGCCTCGTGGTGGTCACGCCGGGCGCGGGCTTTGTCGAGCCGTGGGCGGCACTGGTCATGGGGCTGATCGTCTCGCCCGTCTGCTATTTCGCCATCAGCCACCTTAAGACCAAGTTCGGCTACGACGACGCGCTCGACGCGTTTGGCTGCCATGGCATCGGCGGCATCTTGGGCGGTGTGCTCACGGGCTTGTTCTGCGTGCCGGAGCTTTCGTGGACCGGCAAGGGCGGCCTGTTCTATACGGGCGATGTGTCGCTGCTCATCTCGCAGATTCTGGGCATTGTGGTGACGGTTGTTATCGTGCTGGTGCTCGATCTGGTGATCGCCGCGGCGGTCAAGGCGCTCTTCCACGGCAGCCTGCGCGTGGACGAGGCCGACGAGGCGCTGGGTCTGGATGCGAGTCAGCACGGCGAAAGCGCGTATCCCTCTTTCTCCGGGCTCGATTAGCAGCTTCCCCAAGCACCGCACCTCGGCCTTCAATCGTCGTTTGCGTACCTTAAGTACGCGGCACTCCTCTTTCAGGCCGATCTGCGGCACTTGGGAAACCTGCTAAGACCTGTTAGTTGCACTTTTTTGATCTGCAAGGTTGGTCTGTGGCACCTGGAAAACCCGTGCCATGTGAAGGAAAATTCATTTCTTTTATTGAAGAGAGGAATTCACTATGAAGAAGATTACGGCGATTGTTCGTGCCGAGAAGCTCGAGGTTCTTAAGGATGCGCTGTTTGCTGCCGATGTTCGCGGCATGACGATTAACCAGGTGCAGGGCTGCGGTGCGCAGCATGGCTGGAAGGAGTACGTGCGCGGCAACGAGTTGCTCGTCAACACGATCCCTAAGGTGCAGTTCACCCTCATCTGCGCCGACGAGCACGTCGATGGTATTGTCGACATCATCTGCAACGCCGCGCGCACCGGCGCCGTCGGCGACGGCAAGATTTGGGTCGAACCGGTCGAAGATGTCATCCGTATCCGCACCGGCGAGCACGGCCCCGCCGCGGTGTAGAACCGACCGTTTGCCATCCGCAACGTTAAAATATCGCAGTGAGGCATAAGGCTTGCGTTGCGGATGGGCGGATTATGGGTCGCAATAAATATCCCGAAGAGACGGTCGCGAAGATTCTCGACGCGGCGCTGGAGCTATTCTGCGCACAGGGCTATGAGGGAACGAGCATCCAGGATATCGTTGACCGTCTCGATGGCATGACCAAGGGCGCTATCTATCATCACTTCAAGAGCAAAGAAGAGATTTTTAACGCCTCATTTGATCGGGCGATGGCTCCCGTTGTTGAGCGCCGCCGCGCGACGCTCGGTGCTGGCAATATGACGGGCGCCCAAAAGCTCAAGCGACTTTACGCACCCGAGTCCGTCGTTCCGCAGATTGAGTTATGGGCGCGCATGCATCCTGCGGCAGATCCGGTAAAGAGTTCGCGTCTACTGGCGATGCAGTATCAGGGCTCGTTTGACGAATCGGCGGATGGCTATTTATTGCCGGTGATCGAGGAAGGCATCGCCGACGGCTCCATTGCGTGCGCATGCCCGCGTGAAGCGGCAGAGGCCGTATCGTTGCTAGCGAATCTTTGGCTGTTGCCATTGTTCCGTCCGCTTGAGCCCAAGGAGCGAATGGTCGCTCGCGCGCAATGTTTGGCGCAGATGGCGGCCGCGGTGGGGCTCGATTTGGGGGAAGAAGTGCTTCAGACAACGGCCCAGATTTGGGACGTATGGAACTGTGCCGGGTGGTAATATACATACTAACGGTATGTAAATTGATGTAAAAGGGTGGCTACGGCCGCCCTTTTCAGGCCATTAAATACATACCAACAGTATGTATAGGAGGCAAAGCGATGGATGGGATGAGTAATATCGATGCCGTGCCAGCGTCAAAGACAGTGCTGTCTATAAGACTCGTCGGTCTTCTCGGTGCGCAGCTGTGCGTGTATTCGACGTTGTCGGCGCTGTGCTTTGCGTGTCCGCTTTACTTGCTCGACCGCAGCGGCTCGTCAACGCTATATGGCGTCGTCGTAGCGATAGCGTTTATACTGGGCGTGCTTGCGACTCCGGCTGGCGGAGTATTAGCTGATCGAGAGGGACATCGCAGCGTTCTAGCAGCTCTCGGTATTGTTTTAATGATTGCAGCGATGCTATTTGTCCCCATGAAGCGCTCGTTGCCCCTTGCGGCCGTTGTAGCGGTGATGCTGTGCGTCCAATACGCCGTTCAATCTATTCTGAAGCCGATACTTCAAATCGAGACGCTGCGCATAGCCGGCAAGGAAAAGGTCGAGCGGGCCACCGCATTAGTGTCGCAGACGACCATGGCGAGCAATATTCTAGGTCCCGTGGTTGGAACAGCCGTCTACGGATGCTTTGGAATCGATGCCCTTTGCGCGATCGCGGCGGCGGCGTTTGCGATGTCGTCGCTGCTGTATTGGGCCGCACTCAAACGAAATGTCCATTCTGAAGTGACGGAGGATGGCTCGACTCGCATGGCATGCCAAAGCGATTTTCGGTCGGCGATTCGGTACCTGCTTCAAAATACCTCGTTGCTCGCTGTGATTTTGCTTGCGGCTGTTTTGAATCTTGCGTTGGTTGGGTTAACGATTGGTGCGCCCGTTATTGTTACAAGGCATCTCGGCATGCAATCTTCCTGCGTTGGGATTATTGAGGCGGCTATGGGGCTGGGCGGCCTTGTAGGCGGCGGCCTAGTCGGTATTTGGCCGAATCGCTTTTCTTTCAATGGCATATGCCGATATGTTGCGATGATCTGCCTTGGAGTCGTGCCGGTTATTGTCACGCTACCGATCGGCGTTGACGTAATTGTGTTTGCCGCGCTTACAGTCGGTTCGGCATGGGTCATGGTGTGGGCAAGCATTGCGTCAGTCGAAATCGTTGCATTCGTTCAGCGGACGGCGCCGACGGAACTCTGCGGAAAGGTGCTTTCGGTCGTATACATGGCGCTTTTCTGCGCAACGCCTATTGGCCAATTGGCGTACGGATTCGCATATGATCGATGGGCGCCGGCGGCCGTGTTCGCAGCTATGCTGGTGGTATTGGTGCTGACGACGGTGCTGTTTTATCGCTTGAAAAGTCGCTCACGACAAACAATGTGACATGAGCGGCGCAGCGGTTTAACAGAAGCAGCCGCTGCAGTGCGGGGCGCCCATACGAGAACATGTCTTTCCTTCGTCTACAATATCGTGCAGACGAAGGAGAGACATGCCCATGATCAAGATGTTTGCGAGTGACCTAGATGGAACGCTGCTTAACGCCCTGCACGAGGCCGACGGAACCATCCGCCGCGCCATTCGCGAGCTGACCGAAGCTGGACTGCACGTGGTTCCCGCTACGGGTCGCTCGACGCTGCCGATCGGTGAGCATGGCTTTACCGGTTTGGCGCTCGACGCCTGCTGCTCCAACGGGTCCATCGTTCGCGACAGCCATGGCGAGGTGCTCAAGACCTGGACCATCGACCCTCAAATCGTCGAAGAGCTGCTCAAGGCGTTCCCGGACATCTGCTTTGACTGCTCTACGCCCGACGGAATGTTCTCGAGCGGGTCGTTTGAGATGCACCAAGCGGGTTTTAAGAAGGACAGCCCCATCAAGCGCATCGTAATGCGCGGCATGCGTGCCCGCGGCGGCTATCACGAGGAGCAGTATTTTGACCAGTCGATCGGCGACATTCTGCGCCACGACGTTTGCAAGATTAACTGCCGCGTGACCTCGACCGAGCTGGAGCGCGACCTTAAGGCGTATCTGGCCGAGCGCTCGGACCGCGTGGTCAACGCGCCATTCGACCCGGTGATGTTCGAGATCACGGATGCTTCGTGCAACAAGGGCGAGAGCGTTGCCTGGCTGGCAAGCTACTACGGTATTGTCGAGGATGAGGTCGCGGTCTACGGCGACGGCGGCAACGACATCGCCATGCTCAAACGTTTTCGCCATAGCTATGCGACCAAAAACGGCAGCGATGCGGCCAGGGCGGCGGCAAGCGCGACCATCGGCAGCTGCATGACCCATGCCGTCCCCAAACACATGCTTGCCACCATGCGCAACCAAAACTCCCGCACCGTCATCGAATAATGTGACAAAGGGACTGTCCCTTTGTCGGGGGAGGGGTCCGTGCTTTGGAATACGAACATATATTCGTATATATAACTAGGCTCTGGTAGAATCGGTATCGTTGACGGCAGTTCCATGTGCCGGGCAGTGCCTTCCATCTGATGGGAGGTGATGCCCATGACCGATTTGATTGATTTCGTGAGACTTCTGACCGCTTTGGCCTCGTTCTTCACGGCGCTTGTCGGCCTTTCCGAGGCACTCAAGCAGCGTTCGAAGCGCAACAGAAGGGGTCGCCGCCGCTAAGGCGTTGACCCCCTAATGCAAACAACGGCGCTGCCCAGCTAACCACAACTTGGGCTGCCGTCGACACTATTCTACCCACGAATGACATTTTGAACAATTGGCAATGCCGCTTCAAAAGCCAGGCACAACTGGCACAACCTAGGCGGTCGCTGAATGTGACAAAGGGACTGTCCCTTCGTCACATCTAAAATATTGCCTTTACGTGTTGATACACACAGTGTGCAATAATACTCGCACTGTGCAATAGCGCACAGGCTGAGTAACAAGGAGGACGCTTGTCCCAGCTCGAGAAATGCGATCGCCGGTCTCTTCGCTCGCAGCGTGCCCTTCGCCAGGCACTTGCCAGCGAGCTTGCCGAAAGCGGCGACCTTTCGCGCATTAACGTCGCGTCGCTCACCGAGCGCGCCGGTCTTACACGCCGCACGTTCTATTCGCACTACCGCGATATCCCCGACTTTATCAGCCAGATCGAGGACGGCCTGCTTGCCGAGATTCGTGAGCGGGTGGAGCTTATCACTGCAGCTCAATTACCCGATCTTTACCGTAACATTGACGAGCTCGAGCCGGCGCCCGGTTCGGTTGAGCTGCTGCGTTATCTTGCGGCCAATCGCGACCTTATCGGGGCCCTGCTGGGCCCGGGCGGCGATCCCGCCTTTATTAAAAAGATCATCGATACCGCACGCGAGGCCGTGGTGCCGCGTGCACAGACGGGCATTTTGGGCTTGGCGCTGGGCACCTTCTTTGACTACTACGTCACCTATGTCGTGAGTGCCGAGGTCGGCATGATCCAACGTTGGTTTGAGCGTGACCTTTCCGAATCGCCCGAGACCATGGCGCGCATCATGACGGTTATCGCCTTTGTGCGCCCTGGTGACCTGTATGGCCAACCCATCGATATCAACGTGCCGGAATACGGCATGAAGCTATTGAACTTGCAGCTCGAGGACGCGGTCGACACCGCCGCAACCGTCGAGTCCAACAACTAAGAGGAGAGACAATGAGCAAACTCGTCGAGGGCATCAAGGACCGCATGGTCGCTGCCGCACGCGAGGCCGCGCCCGCCGTGGTGGACGC
>USFU01000111.1 GCA_900554135.1 uncultured Collinsella sp.
CCGACTACGGCCAGCAGGAGGCTATCGCTGCGATGGGCGGCGAGATGCGTGCCTGGGGCGTGGATACGCTCGAGGTGCTGCTGGACAAGAAGGGTGCGGCTGCGGGTCTGCGCGTGGTCGACCTGGACTGGTCGGCGGGCAAGCCCGAGCGCATCGCGGGCTCCGAGCACGAGGTGCCGGCGCAGCTGGTGCTCATCGCCTGCGGCTTTACCGGTCCCGAGCATGGTGTGTTCGATGCGGTGAACGTGCCTGTTGCCACCGCTGGTCGTCCGCTGCCCGTGATGGCCGTCGAGGGCTCGCATCTCGCGGCTCGCGCGGACGGTGTCGCTGCCGATGCTGCGCCGGTGTATGTGGCTGGTGACGCCCGCAACGGCAGCTCGCTCGTGGCGAACGCCATGGCCGATGCTCTGGCCTGCGCCGCCGAAGTCGCCAAGGCGCTGGCGCTGTAAAGCGGCTGTTCACAACTGAATCGACAAGGGCTGTCCCCAACGGCTGGCCCAAAAGGAACGTTCCCAAGTGCCGGCAGCTGGGGACGTTCCTTTTTTGCCGGCAGTCTGGGACACTCTTTGCGGGGTGCCTGTTCGTTTGTCGACGTGTGGGTGTTCATTCGTCGACTTCTTGGGCTGTGGTCACCTGTTGTTTCTGTGGTGGCTGCGGGCATCTGGCTCAAAAGGGTTGGTTGGCTGTCTATGTCTACCTGCGGTTTTGTTGCGGTGCACATTTTCGGTCAAGCTTTTCGTCAAGTGTTTGGTCAGCATCTGGTTTGCAGTCGGAGGCCTATTTTGTCCGTGCTGGTCGTGGCTGCCCACCCTCCTCGTAAGCTCAAATTGAGGTCCATCAGTTTGAGGAGGATGCCATGACTGACCACGCTTTTGACCGAGCAGAGCTGGCTGAAGCCGTCGGCAACGATATTGCCGACATGGCCCATTTTTGGATGCTGCGGAAGTTTCAATTCCTGGAGCCGGCGCGCGAACAGTTCGAGGTCATTGTCGACCCGTGGCTCAGCTATTGCACCGAGCCTTCGCAAAACGAAATCATGGCCTACAACATGGCATTTACCGATTGGCTGCTCTTCGAGCGCCCCTATCGCCATGGCAAGACGCTGCTCGAGCTGTATGTTGACGAGCCGCCGGCATCGCTTTCGCCTGCCTCGCTCAAGCGGCTCGAGCAGGTACGCGACACGCAGTATTTCTCGCGCTTTGGCATTTTGGACAAGAATCCTGCGTCCGGCATGGTCGTGCTGAAGGACACGCGCACTGATCATCGCTTTGATGTCTACGACCCGCATATCGTGCGGAAGGAGCATTGGAACGACGGCGCGATTGCGGTGCGCCTCGCCTGCGTCGACGATGTCTGGCTTACGGCGGGACAGCTCTACCTGTATGACATCGCGCGCCTGAACGACACGGCGGTCGATGGGCCTGGTGCGGTGCATCCCGAGGATCTGCAGGACGGCTTTGACACCTCGTGCATCAGCTTCTTCTTGCGTCTGGTCCGCGACATCATGGGCGCCCAGGGGCGGTACGTAAAGTCCCTCAACATCTACGAACAGGAATGGGGGTAGAGGATGGGCGGTTGTCGCCTGCCTTGCCTTCTGCCCTTTTGTCTCGATCTGTAACGTTTGGGGACAAAAACCAGTCTATCTGTTACAGATCGAGACGAATGCTTGGGCGCCGCTGGTTTGTCTAAATCTGTAACGTTTAGGGTCCTGGAGAACGTCTAACTGTTACGGATCGAGACGTTTGGCACCTGGCTGGGGGGAATGTCTCAATCTGTAACATCTACAGTCCAAAAATCGGTCTTCCTGTTACAGATCAAGACATTTATCAGCGGAGGCAACGGTGACGATGGTCCATTTGTCCGATGTGGTGGTGATGGAAGTGTCTAATACCGTTTTCAAGTACAAGCATACGACTCGCAACACGTTGGCGCGGAATAGGATGCTCGCGCGACTCACGGAGGCGACCGAGCAAGGTGCGCTGCTCGCAACGCATGACAATGCCGAGCTCATGTGGCTGCGGCGTCATGTTGGAACCGACGATATCGCGGAACCCGAGCCGTATTTGTTCTGCTTTCAACATGATTGGGGTGTACTGACGCCGGCGGAGCGAACGTTGCGTACCATCAAAGGGCTTGCAGAGTTTCATCCCGATTGGGCGTTTTGGGGCTATGACGCGGCGCTTTTGTGGGGTCTGGAGGTGCCGAATGATCTGCTTGGGTCGCGTTTTCTTGTTAAGACGGGTTGTTCGGTGACGTTGAGCGGCGGGTGCAGGTTGTTGCGTCCGCAGATGGCGGGCGCACTCGAGCATGTTGATGGCGTGCGGGTGACGTCGTTTTGGCGCACGGTGGAGGATTGCCTACTGCGTGCGCCGTTCTCCTACGGGTTGGCGATTGCCGATTCTGCACTGCGGGCGAAAGGCGTATCACGTGGGGATTTGTGCGAGCGCCTCCGCGCCGATTGCGAGGGCAGGCGAGGGTATCGCAGGGCACAGGTGGTTGCGTCGTATGCGGACGGGCTGTCTGAAAACGGCGGCGAGTCTCGGTTCCGAGCATTCTTTATTGCGTACGGCTTTCCGGTTCCGGAGCTGCAGGTGGAGTTTCGCGACCCGCTCGATCCGAGCCAGGTGTTTCGCGTCGACTATTTTTGGCGGCTCGAGGACGGGACGTGTGTCATCGGCGAGCTCGACGGAAAGGGGAAGTACACCTTGCAGAGCGGCGAGGGTCGGGAGTCGGTTGACCCATTCGTGGCAGAGCGTCAGCGGGAATCTCATCTGACAATGCTCGGGTATAAGGTGCTTCGGTTTACGTTTAACGAACTCAAAGGCCCGGGGAAGCTAGTCGAGAAAATGAGGCTGGCGGGTATTCCTCGGCAGGTTGAATTGGCTGAGGAGTGGAGATGCCAGTGGTATGGGCGCTGAGAGGTTTTGTCTCGATCTGTAACGTTTAGAGGTTGTTTGAGCTCGTAATTGTTACAGATCGAGACAAGCCGGTGAAACGTTGACCGAATGTCTCGATCTGTAACATCAAGGGGCCTAATAACCCTGTACCTGTTACAGATCGAGACATTTCCCTGTTGTCGCTGGGGTGGGACTGCAACGTGTTCCGCCTCCCCACATCCCCTCTTCCTTCCGTTAACCGATGCGTCTGCAGCAATCCAGCGGGACTAGGTGATAATGGACAAATGTTCAAGTTAATCGTGAGGGAGGAGCTCGATATGGCGTCTGCCGATCGTTCCACGTTGTTTATCAATGCGACCATTCTGGATGGTTCGGAGCATATGGAGCCGCAACCCGATATGGCCGTGACTGTTGAGCGCGGCGTCATCACCTGGATGGGGCCGAGTGCTGTGGCGCAGGCGCCCGCGGGTGCCGAGGTTATCGACCTGGGTGGTGCGTATCTCATGCCCGGTCTCATCAATATGCACGTGCACCTGTGCGGCTCGGGCAAGCCTGTCTCGGCCGGCGATGCGGGAGCGCTGATGAAGAAACTCGATAATCCCGTGGGCCGTGCCATCGTCCGCCGCATCCTCAAGGGCAGTGCCCAGCAGCAGCTGGCAAGTGGCGTGACCACGGTGCGCGGCGCGGGCGACCCGCTGTTTGCCGATCTGGCCGTGCGCAACGCCATCGACGCCGGCAAGTATCAGGGTCCGCGTCTGGTAGCGCCGGGGACGGGCGTCACGGTGCCGGGTGGCCACGGCGCGGGGCTGTTCGCGCAGGTCGCCAATACCCCCGACGAGGCAGCCGAACAGGTGCGCGACCTGTATGCGCGCGGTGCCGACGTCATCAAGCTGTTCGTGACGGGCGGCGTGTTCGATGCGACCGAGGTGGGCGAGCCGGGCGTGCTGCGCATGCCGGTGGAGGTTGCCGCGGCGGCGTGCAAGGCAGCGCACAATACGGGGCTTCCGGTCATGGCCCATGTCGAGAGCACCGAAGGTGTGAAGGCCGCGCTCCAGGCCGGCGTCGACACAATCGAGCACGGCGCTCCGATGACGCCTGAGATTCTGGAGCTGTACCGCGGCGCCGCGGGAACACAGCTCGAGGGACGTGCGCCGAGTGTGACCTGCACGATTAGTCCGGCGCTGCCGTTTGTGTTGCTCGATCCGGAAAAGACCCATTCGACCGACACGCAAAAGAAGAACGGCGACATCGTGTGCTCGGGCATTATCGAGAGCGCTCGCGCCGCCCTGGATGCAGGCGTTAAGGTGGGCCTGGGCACGGACTCGAGCTGCCCGTTCGTGACCCAGTACGACATGTGGCGCGAGGTGGCCTATTTTGCCAAGTACGTGGGCGTGAGCAATGCGTTTGCGCTGCATACGGCCACGCAGGTCAACGCCGAGCTGCTGGGGCTGGGCGGCGAGACCGGCAAGATTGAGTGCGGTAAGGCCGCCGATATCCTGGTGACGCGCGAGAACCCGCTCGATGACCTGCGCGCTCTGCGTGAGCCAATGCACGTGATGTACCGCGGCAACCTGGCGCGAAAGCTCAAGGTGAAGCGCATACCCGAGGTGGACGCCGAGCTCGACGCGATTATGGCCATGCCCGCCGAAGCGCTGGCCGAGGAACTTGCCCGCGATGGCGTGGCATAGGTGTGACAAAGGGACGGCCCCTATGCCGCGTTCAAAAAAGCCGAGGTCTCAACACGAGGCCTCGGCTTTTATTTTTCCTATGGTGTAGCTGCTAGGAGCGCGTTTCCATCTTGGCGTGGCACTTGGGGCAAGTGACGCGGATCTTGCCCTTGCCCTTGGGGACGGACAGCATCTGACCGCAGTTGGGACACTTGAGGTACGCCGTGGTCTTGCGGCCCTTCCACATCTTCTTGGCCGTTCGCTTGGCGCGCTCAAAGTCTTCCTTGCTGGTGCCGGCCGCGCGCGAGGCACCTGCCGCTGCGGCGCCGCCGCCCAAGCTGGCGACGAACTTGCCTAGGCCGGGGACGTTTGCGGTCGCCGCGACAAAGGCATCGTTCTCCTTGCGGCGCGCGTCGATGTTTTTGGACAGGCCGCGCAGCACGCCCAACACGATCACGGCGATGGCGATCCAGCTGAGCCACTGGATACGGGCCATCGATCCGATCATCGCGATGACGATTCCGGCAAAGCCCATCACGATGGTGAGCTCATCGGCGCCGTTGCGACCCTTCATAAAGTCATTCATGCACATTGCCTTTCATTCGATATGCTGCACGCCTTTATACCCGATTTAGAGCAAGGGGGACAAGTTCATCTGCACCAATGTGGTGCAAACGTACCTGTCCCCATTGCACCAATTACTTGGCGAGTTTGTCGACGACGCGTTCGATCTCGGCGAGCTTGGCGGCTTTGAGCTCCTCGTCGCCCGATTCGATGGCCGAGGCGACGCAGCCCTCAATGTGGGCCTTGAGCACGTCGGCGTTAATGCGCGCGAGGAGCGCCTGCGTTGCCATGAGCTGCGTGGAAATATCGACGCAGTAGCGGTCCTCCTCGACCATCCGCAGGATGCCGTCGATCTGACCGCGTGCCGTCTTGAGCATGCGGGTCACCGATTTATGGTCTGCCATCATGGCGGGTCCTCGTTTCTGGTCGATGGGGTCGAA
>USFU01000112.1 GCA_900554135.1 uncultured Collinsella sp.
GGCGATTGTGCGCTCGTCCGGTCCCGTAAGGGCCCTCTCCGGACGTGCGTCTTGACGAGTTCTATTATCCATAAATGCAACCAAATGTGAAGCCTATTAGGAATGATTTTTAATAAAACAATTTTGAGATATGAAGATGTTGATTGATTAACGATTGGCAAGCCGTCTTTGACCGCCGCTGAGTACAATCGGTCGAGCAAATGTTGACCTATCAACAAATATAGGAGTTTCCTTTATGCATCTAGCCCGTCGTGCCTGGTGCCGAACATATCAGACGGTTTTTCGCATTGCATTGCCGATCCTGCCCTATACCGAGCCGCGCATTTTGGAGCATGCCGAGGATGTGCCCGCGGTGCTTCAAAAGCGCTCGATCCAGAAGGTCCTTATCGTGACAGACCCTGGTATTGCACGTTTGGGGCTCACGGCACCACTCGAGCGTGCGCTTACGGCTCAGGGGATTGGCGTTACGGTCTATGCCGAGACGCGTGCGAACCCCACGGTCTCGAATGTGGAGGAAGCGGCGGCGCTGTATCGCGAGAACGACTGCCGGGCCATTATCGGCTTTGGTGGAGGATCAGCCATGGACTGCGCCAAGGGTGTGGGGGCGCGCATTGCGCAGCCAAACAAGCCCATCAACAAGATGCGTGGCCTGTTGCGCGTCCACCGTCTCCTGCCGCTACTTATTGCGGTTCCCACTACCGCCGGTACGGGAAGCGAAGTCACGCTCGCGGCGGTAATTACCGATAACGAGACGCACTATAAATACCCCATTAACGACTTTGTGCTCATCCCGCGTTTTGCGGTGCACGACCCCGAGTTTACGCGCGGGTTGCCGGCGTCCACCACGGGGCAGACGGGTATGGATGCCCTGACGCATGCTGTCGAGGCCTTTATCGGCCGTAGCACCACGCCCTACACGCGCAAGATGGCGCGTCAGGCGGTCCAGCTCATCCGCGACAATTTGCTCGAGGCCTATGAGCATGGCGACGACATGCGTGCGCGCCGCAATATGCTTTCGGCGGCGTATAAGGCAGGCGTTGCGTTTACCCGCTCCTATGTCGGATATGTGCATGCCATCGCGCACAGTCTGGGCGGCCGATACGGAATTCCGCACGGTTTGGCCAACGCCATCATCCTGCCGCATATGCTTCGCGCCTATGGCGAAGCTGCTGTTCCCAAGCTCGCCGATCTCGCCCGCATGGCCGGTATCGCGCCGGCTACCGCGCAGGACAGTCTTGCGGCCGAGGCCTTTATCGATTGGGTCGACCGCATGAACGAGGCCCTGGGAATCCCCAAATATGTCTCGGGTATTCGCCGCTCCGATATTCCGCAAATGGCGGCCCATGCCGATGCCGAGGCCAATCCGCTGTATCCCGTTCCGCTTTTGATGGACCGCCTGGAGCTCGAGCATATGTACGAAGTTGTTGCAGGTGGTATGTTTGAGGACGAGAACTAGGAGGGTCCATGAACACCGAGGAAATTGCGCGCATCGTCGGCGATCAGCGCACCTACTTTAAGACGCACGCTACGTTTGATGTCGATGCTCGCCGCCGCGCACTGGTGCGCCTGCGCGATGCGGTTCGTGCGCACGAGGGCGATATTGCCCATGCGCTTAAGACCGATTTGGGTAAGTCGCATGACGAGGCATATATGTGCGAGATCGGCACGTCGCTTTCCGAGATTCGCCATCAGATTGCTCATGTGGCTCGATGGAGTCGTCCGCGACTGCGTCCGTGCGACCTTGCCAATGCCGTGAGCGTGTGCAAGACGCAAGCCGTGCCCTATGGCGTCACACTCATCATGGCGCCCTGGAACTATCCATTTTTGTTGACGCTCGAGCCGCTCGCTGGCGCCCTTGCCGCGGGCAATACCGTGGTCATCAAGCCGAGTGCCTATGCGCCGGCTTCGAGCGCGGTGCTCAGGCAGATTTGCGAGAAAGCATTTGATCCGCGCCTGGTGACGGTCGTCGAAGGTGGGCGTGCCGAGAACGAGGCGTTGCTCGATGAATGCTGGGACAAGATCTTCTTTACCGGTAGTGTTCCGGTCGGCAAGCTCGTCATGGAGCGCGCGAGCAAAAACCTCACGCCCGTGACGCTTGAGCTGGGCGGAAAGAGTCCCTGCATCGTGGATGCGACGGCAAACTTGAAGGTCGCGGCACGACGTATCGCCTTTGGTAAATGGCTCAACGTGGGGCAGACCTGCGTGGCGCCCGACTACCTGCTGGTCGATATGCGCGTGCACGGTGAGCTGTTGGGCCTCATCAAGGAGGAGGTCCGTCGCATGTTTGGCGAGCACCCGCTCGACAACGAGGATTACGGGCATATCGTCAACGCCAAGCATTTCGCGCGCGTACGCGGGCTGATCGACCCCGATAAGGTTGTGCTGGGAGGCACGGCGCGCGAGTCGTCGCTCAAGATTGAACCGACGATCCTAGACGGCGTGGCGCCTGAGGACGCCGTGATGCAGGAGGAGATTTTCGGCCCCATCTTGCCGGTGCTGACGTTTGAGAGCCTAGACGAGGCCAAGGCGTTTATTACGGATCGTCCGACGCCGCTGGCCCTGTATATCTTTAGCCAGGATCGCGCGGTTCAGCAGCGCTTTGTGCGTTACGTGCCCTTTGGCGGCGGCTGTGTTAACGATACCATCATGCATCTGGCTACGAGCCATATGGGCTTTGGCGGCATGGGTGCGAGCGGTATGGGGCAGTACCATGGCCGCGAGAGCTTCGATACGTTTAGCCACAAGAAGAGCATCGTGAACAAGGCAACGTGGCTGGACGTGCCGTTTCGGTATGCGCCCTACGCAAGCTGGAAGCACAAATTCGTGCGCATGTTTGTACATTAGGAAATGGCGGGTAATACGAACAAGTGTTCCTATTACCCGCCATTTACGTTAGACTACTGCTATGGGGTACGGATGGGCCAACTCCCTTTAGAAGGGAATTGGTATGAACGTAAGCGATGTTATTTCGTTACTGGCGTTGTTAATCGCGGCTATCGAACTCGGCCTGTTTATCGGCCGAATGAAATAGCCGCCCCCGCGTAAGCGAAGACGGCCACTTCTCACGATGAAAACGTGTATCGGAGTTGGCAAGACCCGCTGCAACGGGTGCCATCCGTACCCCTATCTTATCTGCAAGCGCTCTGTCTCGCAAGCGTTGCGGCGAGCGATTGAAAGACGCGGGCAGGATGAATTTGTGTCCGCACGAGTTCGTAGACTTCTCAATAAGGTTAAGCGCCGGTTTATCCGGCCGTTAGGGGAGTTGCCATGTACGAGCCTTCACGTGTTCTTTTGTCGTTTCATATTGCAGGATTTCAATATGCCGACGGCGCTTTGGTCCTAGGCGATATTAAAGCGGGCGATAAACTGACGCTGTGCGCCGAGCGCGATAATCCCCATGACCCCGAGGCGGTTGCGATTTATTACGGCAAGACCAAGCTCGGCTATGTTCCGGGAAACGAGGTCGGCCCGCTGTCCTTGATGATGTATTACGGTCACGAGGACGTATTTGAGGCCCGCGTGCAACAGGTTGCTCCCGAGCGCAGCCCGTGGCATCAGGTGCGCGTTGGACTCTACGTGGTGGATGCTCGCTAATCGGTAAGGGAGACTGCCATGTTTGATAACGATGATCTGTTTGATCTGGCAGACGATCCGTTTGAGTGGGATGTGCTACTCGATGACGATGAGTTGGAGCAGGACTGTAGAAAACGGCAGGATAAGAATGCCCAGGGTGACGCATCGAAAAAGCAAGACAAGCGCCGCCGTGGACTGTTCGGCGGGTTCTTTGGATAACTGCCGCATCGCTGCGTCTGTATACTTAGCACGAGTTGAACACGTTGCGAAATGAGGACAGAGACGATGATGTGGTTTACCGCCGACCTGCACCTGGGCGATACGAATATCTTGCACGACATGGACCGGCCGTTTGGTTCGGTCGAGGAGATGAACCGCAAGGTCATCGATGCCATCAATGAGTGCGTGGCGGCGGATGACCGTCTCTATATTCTGGGAGACTTTACGTATCGCTTGCCCATGGCGGAGGCGGTGCGCCTGCGCGAGCGTATTGCCTGTCAAAACGTGACGCTCATACGGGGCAACCATGACGGCGACTGGGAAGATCCCAGCGCACCGCAGATTTGGGAAGACGTGCGCGATTATCTGGAGATTGCTCCCGGCTATGCCAAGGGCCATCGTCTGGTTATGAGCCACTACCCCATGCTCAGCTGGAATGGCAAGGCGCGTGGTGCCATCATGCTGCACGGGCATATCCACAGCAGGGGAGACCGCACCAACGTACGCAACCGCGACCGCGAACGCCCTATCTTTCGCTACGATGTCGGCCTCGACGCCAACGAGTACAAGCCCGTAAGCCGCGACCAAATCCTCGGCTTCTTCGGACTGTAATTCTCGAACCGTCACACAAACCGCCACAAAGGGGACAGGCACCTTTGTGGCGGTTCTGGCGCCGTTGCCATTATGGCAGCGGCACCTTTTTTGTCCGTGCGGCGCGGTAGAGTGTAGTCGGTTGAAATTTGCGTCCATCGAGGAGCTGCTATGAACGAGATCAAGTGCCCGCATTGCGGCGAAGTTTTTAAGGTCGATGCGTCCGGCTATGCGGATATCGTCAAACAAGTGCGCGATGCCGAGTTTTCGCGCGACCTGGATGAGCGTGTGAAGGCGGTCCAGCGCGAGGGCGAGCAGGCGCTGGAACTTGAGCGCTCACGTTCGACGGCTGCCTTACAAAAGGCAGAGTCTCAGCGCAATGCTCAGCTTGTCGAGCAGAAGAACGCTGCGGCTCAGAAGTTGGCACAAGAGGTTGCCAAGCGCGATGCTGAGCTTGCCGAGCTGCGCGCCAAGCTCGAGGGCGCTGCCGCAGAGCGTGAGGGTGCAAGCCAGCGTGCAGCGGTTGAGGCCCGTGCCGATGCTCAAAAGGAGAATGCTGAGCTTCAGCGCGAGATCGACAATTTGCGTGCGCAGCTGGGACGCAAGGATGACGAAGCCAAACTCGCCGAGGCGGCGGTTCGCAATGCCGCTCAGAACGATTTAGCTGCACGCGATGCGCAGATTGCAGAATTGCAGGCAAAGCTCTCCGCGGCGGACAAGGCCCAGGAGATGGCGCTTGCCGCTGCTGCGGCTGAGTCGCAGCGTGAGCTCGATGTCGCTCGCAGCGAGGGCGAGCGCGCGCTTGCTGACTATCGCGCGAAGGTGCAAGAGAAGTTTTCCGCCGCAAAGGCTCAGTCTGAGCAGGAGGCCGAGGGCCTGCGTGCGCAGCTGCGCGAACAGGAGCTGACGGCCAAAATGAACCTATCGGAGGCGGTCGCCGCGGCAGAGCGTGAGCGTGACGAGGCACGTGCCAAGCTGACGAGCGAGCTGGCAGTGCGCGATTCTCGCGAGGAGCAGGCCAAGGCGGCACACGAGCTCGAGCTTGCGCAGGCCAAGCGCGCGAGCGATGACCTGATTCGCTACAAGGATGAAGAGATTGAGCGCCTTAAGGACATGAAGGTCCGCCTGTCCACCAAGATGGTGGGCGAGTCGCT
>USFU01000113.1 GCA_900554135.1 uncultured Collinsella sp.
TGGGATGGCAAGAGCGCCGGAGACATGGCCGATGACCCGGAGGCCATGGACCTGCTCGCAGGCTATCTGGCACAGGCACTCATGACCTACACGCTGTGCTATGCCCCGCAGAAGATCATCATCGGCGGCGGTGTGGCCGACCACACCCCTATCGTGCCGCTCGCACGCAAAAAGTGTGCCGAGATGCTCAACGGCTACATCGTCACGCCCGAGGTCAACGATATCGACACCTACATTGTCAACAATAGCCTTGAGGGCAAGCAGGGCATCATGGGCTGCCTGGCCCTGGGTGCCGCCGCGCTTCAGCAGTAGGCGCGCCAAAGGGGCGCCACGACGTCCAGCAATCCCATACTACGGAATAACGCCGCCACGCCCCGTATAAGCCCCCAAACAAAGAAAGGCCGCCTAGGACCAAGCAATGTGTCCTAGGCGGCCTTTTTAGCACATATGAGCGATCGTAGAAGATATCGAAGCACAACGCCCGTCATCGCTCCGCAGCAGTCGATCATCACATCAGTAATCATACCGGCGCGACCGGGCACAAAGAGCTGAATCGTCTCGTCGATCGAGGGGATCAGCAGCAAGAACACCGCCGTGGGAAGCAGCACGTCAAAGGTGCGACGGCCCTCGATATCAAAAGCGTGCGTCGCCAGAATGCCGAGCACCATGTACTCGGTAAAATGCGCGCACTTGCGAACGACGAAGTTGGTCACCCACTCATACGGAAGCCCCATGCCGTGCAGAAAGCCGCGAACGGCCTCCATAATCGACAAGCTCAATGAACCGGACCCCGTGCCGGGAACCATCGAATTGCCCCAGATGAGCAGCACCATCAGGCAGGTCGCGACCGCCCATTTTCGATCGAGTTTAAGCATGCGGAAGTTATGCCTCCGCACAGAGCGGCTCAAAGCTGGCGGTGCCACCCTCGATAACACTCAGATAGGCACGGCCCGTGCGCCTCACCGCTGCAGACTGCAGGCGGTCAATCTCCTCCTCGAGAATCTGATTGACGCGCTCGTGACGACGGTTCTCCATGATGCCAGCAGCGATGGCCTCGGCACGCTCGATACCTTCACGCGAAATGCGGGCGGTATCCTCGGGGAACACGGCGCTGTGACGACCGACGTAAGCGGGGGCAGCGGGCTGAGGAGCAGGCGTAAACACCGGAGCGGCAACGGGAGCAGGCTCGATGACCTCGTCCAAAATTGCGGCAGCGGCTGCCCACATGCCCTCGTGGCCCGAATAATCGGCCATGGGGACGTCTTCCTCGGAAGTCGCATCGACAGGCTCGTCAACTGCGACGGACCGGGACGCGGAGGCCGGGACATCAACCGGGGCAGCGACCACATACGGCATGTCGTTCGAGATGACCGGCTCGTCAAGGTCATCAAGATCGATGGCCGCAGCAGAGGCGTCGCTGATGATCGGCATGTTGGCAAGGTTCGCGTTGTACGGCACCGCCTCCGCCGCCTGCTGCTGTGCAGGGGCGCCCCACAGCGAGCTTTCGGCAGCGCGGCGGGCGGCAATAGTCTCCTCGTCGACGGCCAGCGGCTCGTCGGCGTAGGGGTCAGCGGCGGTGGCGGCGGCCGGGGTCACGGGCACGGCAGTGTCATACGTAACGGATTGAGCCGTGGCGGCGTTGTTGGCGGCGTTAGCCACGAGCGCCACAAAGGTGGCCGTGCTGCCCGCAGGGGCGGCATGAGAGCCCGAGACGGCGCGCGCAGCGGCAGCGATGTCATCGCGGTTATAGGAGCCGGTCTGTCCGCCGTAGGTGAGTTCGTCGATAGCGACCTGGTAGACGTCGCGTGAGCGCGTGGGATCGCAGCTGACCGGCGAATCGTCGTCGAGCATGCTATCGATCATGGACCAGGCGTCGGCCTCGCTCATGGCGTCTGCGGCGCGAGCGATGGTGGGGACGCCATCGTCGGCACGACGGCGCTGGAATGCACCGGTCAGGCCGGAGAAAACTGAAGAGGGCTGCGCGGCGTTTGCCTGAACGGCAGGAGCCGCAGTAGCAACGCCCTGAGGAGCAGCCCACTGCTGTTGAGCGGGCATCGAGGCGGTCTGGAACTCATTTTGATGCTGGTTGACGTTCGCGGCGCCACCCATGGCGTCGGGCTGGAACAGGCGCTCGGCATGCTGCGCGCGATATTCAGAAATGCCGAGCGAGGCGGCATAGATACCCACGCCCGCCACCGCACCCACGGCAAAGGGAACAGCGCCCGCGACGACCGTCTCGTTCACCGACGAAAACGGCAGCGTGGCAGCATACATCACCACGGGAGCGGCAAGGCCGATTCCGCAGGAAAGTCCAGCAAGGACTGCTCGTTGTGTTGCATCAGAAGAAGCCATGAGCTCTCCCCATCTTCCAGCACCCAAATCGCATCATTCAGTTGGCTGCGCGAGAGAAGATGAAGCGGGGCTATGCCCCAAAGCAACGGTATATGGTTCGTTTCATCTGCGTTTTCCGTCGCGAAGCTTAACAGCTATTATGCGAAACCCCTTTGGGGATTGCAAGCGACGAAGCGGGATTGAAACGGGAAAATCGCTGCTTGCCGGTCGTGAGGTCAATATTCGTTGGCGAGCGGCTATACGAAAAGGGCCAGGATCTAAACCCCGGCCCTTCTGGCATGTCTATGGCTGTTGTCGCGTGCGGCAAGCGACTTAGAACGTCTGCTCGTAATCGCTGTGCTTTTTTGCCGAACGCACCAGGAACTCCTGGTTGGTATTGGTGCCCTTGAGGCCCTTGATAAACGACGCGGCCGCGCGCTCGGTATTGTTCATGCCGGCGAGGATTCGGCGCAGGCCAAAGACGAACGGGCGCATCTGCTCGTCGACCAGCAGGTCCTCGTTGCGCGTGCCCGAGGCAACGGGATCGATGGCCGGGAAGATACGGCGGTCGGCCAGGTCGCGGTCGAGCTTGAGCTCCATGTTGCCGGTACCCTTGAACTCCTCAAAGATGACCTCGTCCATCTTGGACCCGGTATCGATGAGGGCGGAGGCCAGGATGGTGAGCGAACCGCCGTTCTCGATGTTGCGGGCAGCGCCCAAGAAACGCTTGGGCGGATACAGGGCCGCCGAATCGACGCCGCCCGACAGGATACGGCCCGAGGCAGGTGCCGCCAAGTTGTAGGCGCGAGCAAGACGTGTGATGGAGTCGAGCACCACCACGACGTCGCCACCCAGCTCCACGATGCGTTTGGCACGCTCGATCACGAGCTCTGCCACGCGAGTATGGTTGTCGGCAGGCATATCGAAGGTCGAGGCCACGACCTCGCCCTTGATGGAGCGCTGCATGTCAGTGACCTCTTCGGGGCGCTCGTCGACGAGCAGGCAGATGAGGTGCACCTCGGGATTGTTGATCGAGATAGACTGGCAGATCTTCTTGAGAATCGTGGTCTTGCCGGCTTTTGGCGGCGACACGATCAGGCCGCGCTGGCCCTTGCCGATCGGCGACACGATATCGATGGCGCGACCGGTGATGGAATCCTTGCCGTGCTCCATACGCAGAGGCTCATTGGGATAGACCGGGGTAAGGTCGCCGAACTTGGGGCGGTTACGGGCCTGCTCGGGATCAAGACCGTTGACGGTCATGATCTTGGCAAGGCCGGCGCGCTTGTCGCCGCCGCGTGAGGGGCGCAGCGAGCCCTCGATCACATCACCCGTACGCAGGCGTGCGGAGCGGATGAGATATGCAGGAACAAAGGCGTCGTCGCTGGACTTCATGTAGCCGTGGGCATGGATGATGCCGGAGCTATCCGGGCGAATCTGCAGAATGCCCTTGATGTCACGGAAGCCCTCGGCCTTCGCAGCGGTGGTGTAAATTTCCTCGACGAGCTCGGCCTTCTTCTTGCCGGTCGTCTCGATCTCGAACTCCTTGGCCTTTTCGCGCAGCTCGGCGACCTTCATGGCCGCGAGTTCCTCGCGCGAAAGCGTAGGCTCGGTCGGGGCGGCGTTGCGCTCCTTGTTGCGCTGCTTGCGATCGCGCTGACGGTTGCGGCGGTCGTTGTTGCGCTCATCTTTGCGCTCGTTGCGCTCGTCGTTGCGCTTGTGCTGACGACGGTTGGGGCGGGCGTTCTCGTCGGTCTCGGCGGTCGTGGCGCCCTTGGCCGCCAGAGTTGCCGTGTCGGTGTCGGCCGAGACTTCGCTATCGGCCTTGGTATCGGCATCGGCGTTGGGCTCGGAATCGGCCTGCTGCTCGACGGCCTTAGCCTTTGCAGACTTCTTGCGTGTACGCTTGGGCTTCTCGGCCGCCGGCTGACCGGCGTTCTCGGCATCGGGAGCGGAGTCGACAGTTGCCTCGGCGACCTCGTTGCCCGAGTCCTCGGACGTGTCTTTTTTCAAACCCTTGGCCTTGGACGAGCGCTTAGCGGCCGTGCGACGGCTGCGACCGGGGCGAACATCGGCGGGCTCGCCCTCGGCGGGTGCACCGGCCTCAGTGGCAGCGGCTCCCTGGGCAGGAGCGTCGGCGACGGGCGCGGGCGCGGCGGTCATCGCGGCGTCCTGAGCTGCGGCTGCTGCAGCGGCGGCGGCAGCCTTCTCGGCCTCGACGAAGGCCTTGGGCTTGCGGCCGCGACGGTGCGGGCGAAGAGCGGGATCGACGACGGGAACCTCGTTGGCCTCGGCGGGTGTTGCAGGCTCAGAGGGCTGCGAACCCTCCCCTACTGCAGAACGAGCCGGAGCTTCACCGGACTCTTGAGCCGCCTGCTCAGCATCCTGCTGAGACTTGGCCGCACGACGACGCGTGCGCGTAGCCGGCTTCTCGGTCGGCTGCCCCGCGTCAGGGGCCTCGATGGCCGCAGGCGCCTCGGAGACGACCGGCGCTGCAAGCTCGGTCAGTGCCGCGGCCTCGCGCTCGGCGGCACGGCGACGGGCGCGCACAACCTGAGCCTCGCTAATCTGCGCCAGCGCACGTGCCTGTGCAACCTCATCGGAAATCGGCGCGGAGGAATCGGCAACGGTGCGCTTGGCCCGCGTCGCGCGCGTGGCGCGACGTTTGGGCTTGTCGGCCTCCTCGCCGTCAGCGGCGGGCTTAGGCGCACGACGCGTGCGCTTGGGCTTTACGGGCGCGGCATCCTCTTCGGCGGCAGGGGCAACTCCCTCGCCAGCGGCAGGCGCGACCTTCTCAGCCGATGCGGGCGCAGGCGTCGAAGCGGCCTTGGGGGCCTCAGGATCCGAGGCCTGCACCGGCGCGGGCATCGCGACCTGGTCCGACGCAACCGGTGCAGCGGGAGCGGTTTGCGCCATCGTTATTTCGTTATCTTGCTGTTGATCAGACACAGTGTTTGCTCAACTTTCTTTTCAAGCCCTGTGATCACATGCTCCCTGCATATACCT
>USFU01000114.1 GCA_900554135.1 uncultured Collinsella sp.
CTCGCAACGGTTTTGAGGACCGCGGAGCCCACCGGAGCCCATCCGTTCCCAAGTGCGGCGGTATTTTACCAAACCGAACAGGCCCCATCCCAAAAAGACGAGCAAGAAGTTGCGGTGGAATAGTTCCTGTATTTGCTGCCAAAGCCTCCAAATAGGAACTATTTCACCGCAACTGAGGAGGCGGGAGCGGGTGACCGGCCTAGCGCAGGGACCTCAGGCCGCCGGCGTCCTTGTCGAGCACCGTAAAGCGCACGGCATCCAGGTGTTCCAAGATGCTGATGGCGCGTTTGCGCGACACACCAAGGGCTTCGCGCAGCACGCTCGTGGTAGCAGCGCCACCGGCGTCGGCAATGGCAGAGGCGACGAGCTCACGCGCGCAGGCCTCAGCAGCTGCAGACAGGGCCACATCGCGCTCGACCTTTACAATAGAGCGGTTGAGCGAAAGCTCGCGCAGGGCACGCGTCATGGTGTCGCGATCGAGCTGCAATTGCTCGCCCACCTCGGGCAACGTCGGTGCATCGAGGCCGGCTTCATCCAGCAAGGAAACGATGCGCTCGCAAGCCTCGTGCACCACGCGCGCCGCGGCGGCAGCGGAGTGCGGGTCGAACACTTCGGCGCCCTCGACGGCGCAAACGCCACGCGAGCAGCCCTCGGCAATCAGAGCCGCGGCAACGTCTTCATCAGCAGCAGGCCACGCAGCATGGGCAACGGCGCCGGGCGTAAAGCCCGTCTCCTTGGGAGCCGCCGCGTGCATGGCTGACAAAGTCGCCGCCAACGCATCCATCGCGGCGTCGAGCGCGGAAGCATCTGCATACAGCGAGCCATCCGAGCCAGCTAGCGCGCGAGCAGCGCCCTTCGCCACCAACCCGCGCAGTGCGGCATCGACCTCGCCGATACCAAGATCCAAAGCCTCGGCAACATCAATCGCCGCAACCGGCAGCGTCTGCAGCGCCAACCAAGCGCCCACACCGCCCGCGATATCGCCGGACTCGAGCGCCGCGTACAGCATGCACTCCCCCTCAGCAAGCTCGCGCGAGCGACGGCAGCGCGAAAGCAGCACGCGCCCGCCGCCAATAAGCATAACGGGCGAATACGACAGCACCACGGCATGGTCTCCAGCACGCAGCGGCAGCGGCTCCTCCAGGCGCACCTGCACGGTACGGGTCTCGCCCACCGCCATGGGGACCTCGCCCTCCATGAACATGATGCGACCGACTACCTCGGCCGTACCCGCCATCACGTGCACACGCGCACCCGACTCGAGCACACGCGGCTTGGCTCCCTCGCGACCCAAATACGTAAACGACATCATAAAGCGCAACGTCTGACCAAAGCGGTCCGCCACGCCCAGCATCTCGCCACGATCAAGCGCCGCGACACCATCGCCCACCAAGTTGAGCGCCACACGCTGTCCGGGCAGTGCTCGCGGCGTATCGCCATGCACCTGAATCCCGCGCACGCGACAGACCGTACGCGACGGCAGCGCGACGAGCTCATCCCCCACCGCGACGGGCGCATCGTGCAACGTTCCCGTCACCACGGTACCGGCGCCCTTGATCGTAAAGCAGCGGTCGATTGGCAGACGCGGTGCGGCATCGGTGAGCTCAGCACGGTCGCGGCAGGAATCCCAGCAAGCGGCAACCTGCTCGTCAAGCGCAACCAGTAGGTCATCGATCCCCGCGCCGGTCTTGGACGACACGGGCACGATCGGCGCGTCCGCAAACACGGTACCCGACAAAAAGTCATCGACATCGAGCTCGGCAAGCTCGGTCATCTCGGCGTCGGCCAGATCACACATAGTCAGCGCCACCACCATATGCGTGACGCCCAGCAGCTCCAGCACATGCACGTGCTCGCGGGTCTGCGGCATCACGCCCTCGACGGCCGAAACCACCAGCACGGCCACGTCGATACCTGTGGCACCCTGCACCATGGCGCGCAAGTAATGCGCATGGCCCGGCACGTCAACCAGGCCAACGATCTTGCCACTCGGCAGCGCCAGCTCGCCAAAGCCAAGCTCAACGGTCATGCCGCGACGGCGCTCAACTTCCAGGCGGTCGGGGTTTTTACCCGTCAGCGCCTCGATGAGCGCCGACTTACCGTGATCGACATGTCCCGCCGTACCTACGATAACGGGGCATTCCACCAACGCTTCGGCCCCACTCATCGGCGCACCGCCTTCTCAACGCATGCGGCAAGCGTCGACGCCGCCGTCTCGATATCGCGGTCGCCCACGAGCGTGCGCACATCAAACAAAATGCGATCGTGCGAGGTTCGCGTGACGACCGGTGTGTCGAAGTCCTGGACAAGCGAGCGCTTGAGCGCGTCGACCGTCAGGCGCTCGTCAACAAGGCGCACGGCAACGCACATCGTGGGCAGCTCCACGGTAGGCAGCGAACCGCCACCGGGCGTCGAGGACTCCTCGACAATCTCCAGCTCAACGGCGCACGGGCAACCGGCCTTATCGAGCCCGGCGACCATACGATCGCGCAGCTTGCGGGCACGTCGCTCCAAATGGGCCTGCGGCAGCGTAAGCATGCTGAGCACGGGAATATCGCGATGGGCAACATCGGCGCCGTCCATGTAGATACGCAGCGTGGCCTCGAGCGCCGACAGAGCCAGTTTGCCCGGACGCAGAGCGCGCATGAGCGGATGTGCGCCGCAGGCCCGGACCAGATCGCGACGGCCCATGATAATGCCCGCCTGTGCGGCACCGAGCAATTTATCGCCCGAGCACGACACCAAATCGAGCCCTGCCGAAACCGAAGCCGGCGTGGTTTCTTCGCCGCCGCGCACCAAGATGTCGTCAGGCAACAGCGCCCCCGAGCCCTGGTCTTCATAGAACAGCAGGCCGTGCTTATGGGCCAGTGCGGCGAGCTCCTTTGAGCTCACTTCCTCGTGAAAACCCTCGATGCGATAGTTGGAAGGATGAACCTTCAGGATCATGGCCGTTTCAGGCGTGATAGCGCGCTCATAGTCGCCCAGATGCGTGCGGTTGGTGGCGCCGACCTCGACGAGTTTGGCACCCGAGGCCGCCATGACGTCAGGGATGCGGAAACTGCCGCCAATCTCGACAAGCTCGCCGCGGCTGACGATAACCTCTTTGCCCGCGGCATGAGTCGCCAGCACCAGCAGCACCGCGGCGGCGTTGTTGTTGACCACGAGCGCGTCCTCGGCACCGGTGAGCGAGCGAATCAGCTGCGCGGCATGCTCCTTGCGCGACCCGCGCGAGCAGGTGTCGACGCTGTACTCGAGCGTGCTGTAGCCGCGCGCGACCTCGGCCACGGCCTTGGCGGCCGACTCCGCGAGCGGGGCTCGACCCAGATTGGTATGGATAACAACACCCGTGGCGTTGACGGCGGGGCGCAGGCTCGGCAGCGCAGAACGGTGGGCGCGCCACTCGATGGCCGAGGCTAACTCGCGCTTGGAACGCGGAGCGGCGCCGGCACGAATCGCGGCGCGCTCCTCGTCGAGCTCGGCCGTGACGGCGGCATGCACCACCGCGTCGCAGGTCTCCCCCGCCGCCTTCACCACCGGCCACTCGGTAAGCAGCTCGTTGACGGAAGGAATGGCGCGCAGGTGGGCGCGCACCTCATCGGACATCTTCTGGCTATCGCTCATGTGCGGCCTTTCAAAAGAAACGTGGATCAGTCAAATACATCAGCTGAGTCAATTACTCGTCATTATCCTCGCGCGCCGTGATCTTTTCCACGCGAACGGCGTTTTCCTGGGTGAGCGCGGCACCCGTCAACGGGTCCCAACGCAAAGGCGTATGGTCGAGCGGGCCCACGCCCAAGGCTTGAGCGCCACCGGCATCGGCGCCAAACGAACGCCCACCGGGGGCGGCCGACGTAAAGATGCACGCCGGATGCAGATACGGCGTCGTCTCCACGCGCACGCGGTCGCGGCCCATATCGCTCACAAGCTCGACGACCTCGCCATCGGCGATACCCATGCGAGCGGCGACATCGGCATTCATCTGCACAGCATCCAGATCCGAGCCCGCCTCGGCGGCGCCGGCCGCCGCAAGCCTGCGGGAGGTATGCGACTCAAAGGGACGGTTGCCGCTAATGAGGCGAAACATCCCCGGGCCGGGCTCCACCATGGGAGCGATCCAGTTGGGTACACGACCCAGACCGGCTCGCTCCCACACGTCGCTTGCCAGCGCAATCCTGCCGCCATCCAGGGGAATCGCCGGCTCGCCCGTACGCGACGGCAACGCAACACCCGTGTCGGCCCAGCCGCGTTCCTTGAGCTCGTCCAGATCGATCCCAAACGGTGCCACCTGGGCAGCCGCCAGATCGTCAGACGTAAACTGGAAGTACTCGCCCACACCACACGCCTGTGCCAGACCAGCAAAGATCTCCCGACCGGGACGCGTGTCGTCATGCTGCACGGGCAGCACGGCATTACGGTAGAACACGCGCGCATCGTTGGTGCCTATCACCGTTCCCACGCCACGGTCGGCCTCCAGATACGTCACGTCGGGCAGCACGAAGTCAGAAGCGCGCGCTGTCTCGGACCAGCGAATATCAACGGTCACGAGCAAGTCGAGCTGTTGCAAAATACCCAACCAAGCCTGCGCATTGCCATAGCCCGCACCGGGGTTACTGGCATAGACGATGAGCCCACGCAAATCGCCGGCAAGAATCGACTGACCGATGGTCGTGCACAGACCGCGCTCGGGGTCGACGAGCGGATAGCGCTCGGACCCCAACTTGGGCTCACACGGCATCGACGGCGTCGCAAAGCGTGCGGGATCGAGGTCGCCCAACACAAGCGGCGTGGATGGGTTGAGGGCACCGCCGGCGTGTCCGATGCAGCCCAGCAGCACATCGACCATACAGATAGCTCGCGCGGTCTGGGTGCTATTGGCATACGCGATACCGATGCCACCATGAAAGCCAGCGTCCACCACCGCAGCAGGCGCCGCGGCAGCCAAATCTCGCGCAGTCGCACGGATATCGTCCGCCGGCACGTCGCACATCGACTCGGCCCACTCGGGCGTCCAAGCACGGGCCGCCTGTGCCAGCTCGTCAAAACCCGTGGTATAGCGGTCCACGAACTCGTGGTCGAACAGGTCCTCGGCTACCAGCACATGTGCGATACCCAGCAGCAACGCCAGATCGCATCCGGGACGCACGCGCAGCCAGCGGTCGGCAAGCGCGGCCGAACCGCTGCGCCGGGGGTCGACCACGATGATCTTCGCCCCGCGCCGGCGCGCATCGTTGAGCGCATCAACGGCCCCCATCGTCGACGAATCGACAATGGAACGCCCCAGGTACATGATGCAATCGGT
>USFU01000115.1 GCA_900554135.1 uncultured Collinsella sp.
AAAGCTCATCGTGCCGAGTTCGACACGCTCGCGCGCCCGCTCATGTTTACCGGCGAGGCCATGTTCCCGTGGATGTTCGAGCAGATGCCCGAGCTCAAGCCCTTCAAGCCCGCGATGGAACTGCTGATGGAAGACACGAGCTGGGACAAGATTTACGACCCGCAGCGCCTAGCATGCAATGAGGTGCCACTCCAGGCCGCCGTGTACTTCGATGACATGTACGTGGATTCGGGTCTGCAGCTCGACACGCTCAGCCACGTGGGCAACTCGCATGCCTGGGTGACCAACGAGTTCGAGCACGACGGCCTGCACGGCAGCGTGGTATTCAAGCACCTCTTCGACGAAGCCCTCAACCGCGGAGACTTGCGCCGAATCTTCTAGCGAAGAAGTGTCCCCCGTCAGCCGGCACAAAAGGAATGTCCCCAAGTGCCGAATAAGTACCGACAACGACGATGCCGCAGGTAGAGGACGGAAAGCGAAAACGCCCCTAAGCGAGTGGCTTTAAATCGTGGGTCGAACAAAAGAAGCGAGCGCTGCCCAGAGCGAACAAGTTGGCATGAAAAAGGCGAGGCATAGACCTGATGGTCATGCCTCGCCTTTTGAATGACAAATTGTCGCTCTGGGCGGCGCGCAGCGTCGACCCGTTAGGCGAAGACGATTAAATTATCTCGGTGGATCGCGGGTTTCTCGGCCAGGTCTGCCAGCAGGCGGTTGCTGGCAATCTGATCCTGGCGGCGGCCGGCAGCAAGCTCCAGCACGTCCGAATCGGCCTCGGCGATACCGCGGGCGACAACCATACCGCTCGGGTCGCACACATCGAGCACATCGCCCTCGGCAAACTCGCCATCGACCTGGCGAATACCCACCGCGAGTAAGGACGAACCGCGACTGACCAGCGCCTTCGCGGCACCGTCGTCAACCGTTACCGAGCCATGAGCCTTGTCACCCAGCGCGATCCACAGCTTGCGCGGCGCAATGTCCAGGCGCTCCGCCGGCGGATCGAACAGGGTTCCCACGCTCTCGCCACGGGCCAGGCGCACGAGCGCATCGGGCTCCTCGCCCGAGCAAATCACGCTCTGAATGCCGGCCGTCATCAAAATGCGGCTCGCGCGGATCTTGGTGATCATGCCGCCGGTGCCCACCGACGTTGAAGAATCGCCCGCCGAGGCGATGATCTTAGCATCGATTTTGCGCACGACCGGGATAAACTCGGCCGTCGGATCCTCATGCGGATTGGCGGTGTAGAGGCCGTCGATGTCCGAAAGCGTCACGCACAGATCGGCAGAAACCAGGCAGCTCACGAGCGCAGCCAGCGTGTCGTTGTCGCCGAACTTGATCTCGTCAACGGTGACGGTGTCGTTTTCGTTGACGACCGGCACCACGCCCAGCTCCACCAGGCGCAGCAAAGCGTCGCGCGCGTGCAGGTAGGACGTACGGCGCGCCGTGTCGTGACGCGTGAGCAGCACGAGCGAGGTGAGTAGGTCACGCGCATGGAACTCCTCATCGTAGGCCGACGAGATGATGCACTGGCCGGCCGAAGCGCATGCCTGCAGGCTCGGCAGATCGCCGACCGGTTTGCGGTCGAAGCCCAGCACGGGATAGCCACAGGCAATGGCGCCGGAGCTCACCACGACCAAGCGCCAGCCGAGCTTGCGCAAGGCCGCGGCCTGATCGGCCAGGCCGCCGATAAACGCACGGTTGACCTTACCGTCGGCACCCACCACCGTGGACGAGCCGATCTTTACCACCATCGTTTTATAAGAAGTCGTCATACGTCAAACCAATCGAATGTCGAGCGTTCGGGCGAGCTGAGGCAGCCGGGGCACCTGGTGCGGGACGGACGAAAGTGATCCGTTTTCCTCCGTCCCCTTCGGATCATTTTGCCCAGGGGAAGGCCGAAGCCGCGGCCATGTTCTTGCGCACGAGCTCGTCGCGCACCTGGGCCAGGCCCTGCTCCATGCCCACCACGTAGGTCTGCGGATACAGGAAGCGCTTGAAAGCCGCGTCCAGATGATCGAGCGCCCAAGCACAGCGCTCGCGCGCATCCTTGATGCTCTCACGAGGAGCCACCGCGCTGCCGTCGCGCACAATCGGCATCAGCAGCTCACGATACTCAAGCTCGGACACATCGGTCACCAAGGCAGCATCGTTCACGGCCACGAGGGTATTGCCGCGCGCGGCGCCCTCCCCCGCCAGATGGTCCTCGTCATAGATCATGTCGCAGACCGGGCCGCCAAAGCCATCGTAATAGCGGCGCACGCGCTGCACGCCGGGAATCGTGCGCTTGTAGGGTTGCTCGGAAAGCTTCACCACCGGCGTCCACGGCTCCGCGTCGCTCGCGCGACGGGCCGAAAGCTTGTACACGCCGCCCAGCGCCGGCTGATCGTAGCAGGTCGCGAGCTTGGTGCCCACGCCAAAGCTATCGATGGGCGCGCCCTGGTCGAGCAGCGACTGGATCGTGTACTCGTCCAGGTCGTTGGAAACCGAGATCCCCACATAAGGCAGGCCCTCGGCATCAAAACGGCCGCGGACATACTTGGAGAGTTTAGCCAGGTCGCCCGAGTCGATGCGAATGGCCGACAGGCGCTCACCCGCCGCCTCCATCTCCTTGGCAACCGTAATGGCATGTTCGCAGCCCTCGCGCACGTCGTACGTGTCGATAAGCAGCGTGCAGTTCTTGGGGCTCGACTTGGCAAAGGCACGGAAGGCCTCGAGCTCGGAATCGAAACTCATCACCCAGCTGTGCGCATGCGTGCCAAAGACGGGAATACCGTAGCGGCGACCGGCGAGCACATTAGACGTAGAGGAACAGCCGGCAACGTAGCTCGCGCGCGCAACAGCCAGGCCGCCATCGGGACCCTGGGCACGGCGCAGGCCAAACTCGGCGACGGGGCGACCATCAGCCGCCAGTACCACGCGCGCCGTCTTGGTGGCGACGAGCGTCTGGAAGCCGACGATGTTAAGCAGCGCGGTCTCGAGCAGCTGACACTCAAGCGACGGGCCGGTGACACGCACCATGGGCTCGCGCGGAAACACGAGCTCTCCCTCGGGCACGGCGTCGATATTCACGTGCGCACGGAAGTTGCGCAGGTAGTCGAGGAATGCAGGCTTAAACATCGCGCCGCCGGCTGGGGCCTGGAGCGAAGCTAGATAGTCGATGTCCTCGGGCGTAAAGCGCAGGTTCTCGACAAGCTCGGGCAGCTCGGCGGTGCCGCACATGACGGCATACGCGCTGCCAAAGGGATGGTCGCGGTAAAACGCGGTAAAACAACCCTGCTCATTGGCCTTGCCGCTCTCCCACAGGCCCTGGGCCATAGTGAGTTCGTACAGATCGGTGAGCATTGCAATGTCGGTGGGATGCGAGATGTCGGTCAAAGCCATGGGGCGACCTTTCGGATGTGTTGTGCAGAGGTTGAGGGTTGGGCGAGGCGGACGTGCGGGCATGGAGCCCGGCGCGAACAGGTTAGTGCAGGCCCATGCTGCCCGTGATCGTGTAAACCATAAAGACGATAAACGCGATGAGGGCGAGCACGATGATGATTTTTTGAGCCGGCGCCATGCCGGGGATCTCATTCTCGCCCGCAGGCTCCTTGGAGGTGACCATGCGCTGGGCAAAGGTCATCTCGTCACGGCTCGGTTTGGGCTCGACGGACTTGGGACGAGCGGCCTTTTTAGGCTGAGGCTTGGGTGCGGTGGGCGCGGGCTTCGCAGCGGCGGGCTTGGGCGCAGGCGCGGGCGCAGGCTCGGATGCAACCTTCGCAGCGGCCTCCTCGGCCTTCTCGCGCTCGGCACGCAGGGCGGCCAGCTCCTCACGCTCGCGGCGCGCCTCTTCCTGGGCCTCGCGACGAGCCTTCTCGGCGCGGAGCTCTTCCAACTCGGCGCGCTCCTCGGCAGACAGTGGTTGGGACTCAAGCTCGGCCATGGTGCAGCCCTTTCTTTTTAAAAAAAGCCGCCGACACAATGTCAGCGGCTTATCAAATCCAAGGGTGGAGACGAAGGGAGTCGAACCCTCGGCCTCTGCCATGCGACGGCAGCGCTCTCCCAACTGAGCTACGTCCCCAGGACAAGTTGATATTTTACCTACGGCTCGCCAACTGTCAACGCCCAATACCCAGTCTTTTTGGGACGGGGCTGTTTTGACTACTTTTCGAACGTCCGAGCCACCCGATGATTTTTCTGGGACGGGGATTAAAAAATCATCGGCGAACGCGCTACTTTGCGCTGGTGAGGACGCCGGTGGTGTCGAACGCCGGGGTAAAGCTCTCGTCTACCGCTCCGCCTTCTTGCCAGAACATCGTCGTAAAGCCCAGGTCGTCGGCATGATCGAGCACCTGCTCGTACTCCTCGCGCGTCACGGCGCGTGCCAACTCGCCGCCTTGCTCGCGCATGAGCGCATTGGGCGTGTACTGGTTCATGACCGAAATCGGCACGTCGCCCACCGTCTGCCACACCAGGTCCAGCACGCGGCACGAATCGTCCGCATGTCCCGGCAGCACTAGGTGACGCACGATGATGCCGCGCTTCATGAGCCCCTCGTCGTCCACCAGCTCTCCCCCGCGGCGCTCGACCTCGCGCGCCATCTGTGCCAGACCCGACACGGCCACGCGCGGGTAATCCTTAATATGAGAAAGCGACTGCGCAAGCGCCGCATCGGCATATTTAAAGTCGGTGAGCCACACATCCACCAGGTCGCCCAAGGCCGCCACGGCACTCGCCCGCTCATAGCCGCTCGTGTTGTAAACGATCGGGATGTCCAGCCCGCGCTCCCGCGCTACGGCAATCGCGGCCGGCAGCAGGTGAGCATAATGCGTCGCAGTCACCAGGTTGATGTTGTTGGCGCCCTGGTCCTGTAACTCCAGCATAATCTCGACCAGGCGCTCGGGCGAAATCTCAAGACCGAAATTGCCCGTCGAGATCTCGTGGTTTTGGCAGTAGACGCATTTGAGCGAGCAGCCGCTAAAGAAAATCGTGCCCGAGCCGGCCTCGCCCGAAATGGGCGGCTCCTCCCACATATGGAGCGCCGCGCGGGCGACCTTAAGCGTGTCGTCGGCGCCGCACACGCCATGCGCGCCCTCATCGCGCGCCGCACCGCAACGGCGCGGACACAAATGGCAGGCAGGCGAAAAAAGTTCGGTCAACGACGTCGGCATAAAACCATGCTCCAAAACAACGATTCAGCAGCTCAAACGTAAAGGCCCGGACCGCACAGACGGCTCCAAGCCCAAGGCGCCGTAATCGTCCGACACGAATTTTGTAATGTCAAGACT
>USFU01000116.1 GCA_900554135.1 uncultured Collinsella sp.
GTCATGCCGATGGTATAGGCCGTAACGTGGCCCACGGCTGCAACAAGGCCTCCGACGGCGCCGCCAATGGCCATGCACGTCAGGCACCTGCCATATTTAAAGCCGCAACCGTACAGCGCCGGCTCGCTTACGCCGCCAAGAACACCCGAGATTGAATAGCCCAGCATGAGCGCCTTCTCGTCCTTATCCGCAACGCGGAGCGACGCGCCAAAGGGCATGCCCCAAACGGCGAACGTTGCCATCGTCGCGGCGATCAGGATGCACGAATCCGTTCCCACACTCATAAACTGCGCATAGGCGAGCGATAGGACAACGTTGCTGACGCCCGCGATCTTAAGGAACTCCCAGCCCGCGGCAAGCCCCATGAGCGTGAGCAGCGACACGATGCCACCGGAATTGCCAAGCATAAACATAAGCTGGCCCAACAGCATGCCCAGATAGCTGCCCGCCGGCGCCGTGATACACAGCGAAACCGGAACCATGACAAGCATGGTCGCAAACGGAACGAACGAAAACGCCACGGCCTGAGGGATAACGCGTCGAAAGAAACACTCCACTCGCCATAGCACGGGCACCGAGATGAGAACCGGAATAACAGTCGTCGTGTAATCGTTGACCGGCGCGGGAAGCAGCCCGTACACGGAAGTCATCGATGCCCCCGTCGTCGATACGGCATCGACAAGCTTGAGCAGATCGGGTGCAATCAATACGCCGCCCAACATCATGCCCAACTGCTCCGAGCAACCGAGCTGGCGGGCGGCCGCCCAACCAAGATAAATGGGCAAAAAGTAGTAGCCGGCGTTATAGAGCCAACTGTAGAACAGGCGATAGATTTCGGAATCGGCAGACCATAGGCCCAGCATGCCTTCGCCCATAATGACGGCGACGGTGCGGAACAACGCCGCGCAGACAATAAACGGCAGCGCCGACATCATGCTTTTGGACAGATAGTCCACCACGGCCATGGCGTTTGATGAGACCGTCGTTGTAAACGAAGTGCTAGACACTTGTGACATGGAACGCCTTTCCCAATGTGACATGCGGACTGTCCCTTTGTCACATCGTGCGGTACTGACCGATTGCGCGGTACTTTTCGTAGCGGAGGTTTATGAGGGTCGCGTCATCGAGCCGCCCAAGCGTATCGAAGGCATCAAATGCCGAGGACATGACGGCACCGGCGATCTCCTCATGTGACAGGCCCCTATCGTCGACAACGCCGTCGATGATGCCGAGCGCCAACAGATCGGGGGCCGTGAGCTTCAGCGCCTCGGCGGCCTCATTCGCGCGCTCGGTATCCTTCCACAGGATCGACGCACAGGCCTCGGGGCTCACGACCGAATAGGCCGAGCTCGAGAGCATCAGGATGCGGTCGGCCACGGACAGCGCCAGCGCGCCACCAGAGCCGCCCTCGCCTGTCACCACCGAGACAATCGGCGTCTTAAGGCCGCTCATCTCCATGAGATTTTGGGCAATCGCCTCGCCCTGGCCGCGCTCCTCGGCACCGATGCCGCAAAACGCGCCCGAAGTATCGACCAGGCACAGAACCGGTCGACCAAACTTTTCGGCCTGGCGCATAAGGCGACGCGCTTTGCGGTAGCCCTCGGGATGCGCCATGCCAAAGTTGCGGCGCATACGCTCTTTGGTCGTGGTGCCGCGCTCGATGGCGATGACCGTTACGGGGCGTCCGTCTTTCCAGCCAATGCCAGCCACCACAGCGGCGTCGTCGCCAAAGTAACGGTCGCCGTGCAGCTCCACAAATCCATCCAGGCCCAGCGAGATCATCTCACCCGCCGTGGCGCGATCTGCCGAGCGGGTCTGCTTGACAATCTCGAGCGCGGTTTTTGGTGCCGTCGAGCGCTTGAACAAGTGCCCCAGCTTTTTGCCGCGGCGACCCGTATGCACGATTTCATGCGGTGCCCCCAGGCCGGGCGCGTGCCCTTCGTGCAGTGCCAGCAGCTCGCCTACCGTGAGTGCAATCTCGCCACGCGGAACAACGGCATCGCAAAAGCCGTGCTCCAGCAAAAACTCGGAGCGCTGGAATCCCTTGGGCAGGCGCTTGTGCATGTTCTGCTCGATCACGCGCGGGCCGGCAAATGCCGTCAGGGCATCGGGCTCGGCCAGGATAATGTCGCCCTCCATGGCAAAGCTCGCGGTCACGCCTCCGGTCGTGGGGTCGGTGAGCACCGTGATATACAGGCCACCTGCCTCGCTATGGCGCCTAACCGCCGCAGAAATCTTGGCCATCTGCATAAGCGAGGTCACGCCCTCTTGCATGCGCGCACCGCCCGAAACGGTAAAGCCGACAACTGGCAATCCCAGCTCGGTCGCACGCTCAAATGCGCGACAGATCTTCTCGCCCACCACGGAGCCCATCGAGCCCATCATAAAGTTAGCGTCCATAAAGAAGAGCGCGGTATCGCAACCGCAGATTGTGCCCCTGCCGCACACAACGGCATCGCGCTCGCCCGAACGCTCGCTCACGCTCTTAAGCTTGTCGGCATAACCGGGAAACGAGAGGAAGTCCTCCGACGCCAGATTGGCATCCCATTCCTCAAACGTGCCCTCGTCGACCGTCATGCGCATGCGCGCGCGACCGCTCACGCGAAAGTGTTTGCCGCAACGAGGGCAGACCTCGAGGTTGTCGTGCAGGCGTGCCTCATCGATCACGCGGCGGCACTCCGGGCACTTGATAAACACGTGGCGCGCGGGAAACTCGGCGCACGACTCGGTCATCGGTCCCTCGAGGACGTTGACCGTCTTCGCTTTCCTATTCATCAGCATAGAGATGCCCCATCAGATCGGTGTGATACATGCCCGACAAGAACTCGTCGTTTGCCAGCACGTCGAGCTGAAGCTCGCTATTTTCGCTCACGCCCTCAATCACGAGCTCGCCCAGGGCCGAGCGCATCTTGCGAATGGCGCCGTCACGCGTGGGCGCACACACGATGAGCTTGCCGAGCATGGAGTCGTAGTACGGCGGAACGGCGGCCCCGGTAAACATGGCGGAATCCCAGCGCACGCGCGGACCACCCGGCACACGCAACGCGGTGACCGTTCCGCATGACGGCAGAAAGTCCGGCGTTTCGGCATTGATGCGGCACTCCATGGCGTGGTTGCGGGCCGGAACGTCCTCCTGCTCAAAGGGCAGAGGCTGGCCGGCCGCCACGCGCAGCTGCCACTTGACCAAGTCGGTATCGGTCACAAACTCCGTAACCGGATGCTCCACCTGCAAGCGCGTGTTCATTTCCATAAAGTAGAAATTGCCGTCGTCCGAATACAGGAACTCGATGGTACCGGCCCCTTCGTAGCCGACGGCACGAGCCAGGTCACGCGCCGCCTTGTGCATACGGGCACGAATGTCGTCGTGTCCGTCAAGGCACGGCGCGGGGCTCTCCTCGATCAGCTTTTGGTTGCGACGCTGCACCGAGCATTCGCGCTCACCGAGCGAAAACACATGGCCCTGCTTATCGGCCATAATCTGCACCTCAACGTGGTGCGCCGGCGCGACGAACTTCTCCATGTAGCACTCGCCGTCGCCAAAAACGGCCTCGCCCTCGGCACGCGCCTCGATGAACGCCTTGGCCGCATCTTCCACACGCTCGACCTTGCGAATGCCGCGGCCGCCTCCACCCGCGCGCGCCTTAATAAGCACGGGGCAGCCAATGCGCTCGGCCTCGGCCGTTGCCTCCTCGGGGCTTTTGAGCAAATCGCAGCCCGGCACGATGGGCACGCCCGCCGCGGCAGCCGTTCGACGTGCGGCGTCCTTGTCGCCCATGCTGTCGATCACCTCGGCCGAGGGGCCAACAAACGCCAGACCATACTTGTCGCAGTCGCGCACGAAGCTCGCCTTCTCGGAGAAAAAGCCATAGCCGGGATGAATTGCCTTAGCTCCCGACTTTACGGCACAGGTGAGCACGGCATCGTCGTTGAGGTAGCTCTCGGCAAGACGCGGGCCGCCGATGCAATACGCCTCGTCGGCAAGCTGCACGTGTAGCGCGTCCGCATCGGCCGTGGAATATACGGCGACGGTCTTGATGCCCATATCGCGGCACGCGCGGATAACACGGACCGCGACTTCGCCGCGGTTGGCGATGAGCACTTTGTCGAACATGAAGCCTTCCTTAACTTTCGTGCATGAGTGCAAAAGACATATCGGCGCGACAGCAAACCTCACCGTTGACGCTCGCAGTACCCGTCGCAAAGCGGAACGGCCCGCGCGCACGCGTGATGGAGCACACCAGATCCACCGTGTCGCCCGGGCGCACCGGACGCTTAAAGCGCACCTTGTCCAGACTCGTGTAGAACGGCGTCGCGCCGCGCGCCTCCTCATCGCCCATCAGCAGCATGCAGCAGTTCTGGGCGAGCATCTCGCACTGAATCACGCCGGGGACGACCGGGTTTCCCGGAAAATGCCCCTGCAAAAAGTACTCGTCGCCCGTAATCGTGATCTTGCCGTGGGCCTCGTCGCCCACCAGCTCGGCTTCGTCGAGCAAAAGCATCGGCTCGCGATGCGGCAACAGCTTTTTAAGCTCTTCTTTGTTCATGGATATCACCTATCCGATCCTCATGAGGCAGCTGCCAAACTCCACGAGGTCGCCGTCGGCCACGCAGATCTCGAGTACCTCGCCATCCGCCTCTGCCGTCACCTCGTTGAGAACCTTCATGGCCTCGATGATGCAGAGGGTCTCGCCGGCCTTGACCTTGGAGCCCACGTGCACAAACGGCTCGTCGCCCGGCGCCGGGGCAGCATAGAAAACGCCGACCATGGGAGCAGTCACCTCGGTGCCCTTAGGCTCCGACGCGGCGGCAGGTGCCTGCGCGGCAGGTTCCGGTGCGGCAGGCGCGACTGTGGGAGCTGCAACTTGAGCGGCCATGGCGCTCGGCATGGGCATGGGCACGGCAACCGGCTGCGCGGCGCTCGCGCGCTCGAGCTCGACCGCGGTGCCATCGGGCTCCTCAACACGTACGCGCGTGAGGCCGCGGTCCTCCATAACATCGGCTATCTCGGCAAGTCTTTTGGAATCCATGCTCTAGCTCCTCGTATATCTACGCAGCGCGATGGCGGCGTTGTGCCCGCCAAAGCCCAGGTTGGTCGAAAGCGCCCAGGTAAGGTCGGCGCGAACCGCTCGATTGGGCGTGTAATCAAGATCGCAGGCGGGATCGGGCGTGTGGTAGTTAATGGTCGGGGGCACCACGCCCTGCTCGAGCGCCATGGCACAGGCCATGACCTCGATGGCACCCGT
>USFU01000117.1 GCA_900554135.1 uncultured Collinsella sp.
GGCGTCTCGCCCGAGCCGGGCGTATAGGCCTTGGAGTACTCCTTCATGATGGTGGTCTTGCCGGGCAGGACCTGACCGGTCATGTTCTTGAACTCGGTGATGCGCGTATAGTCCTCGCTCGTGGTGTAGTTGACGGTGCCCACGGGCTGGAACTGGTCCATATCGAGCGTCTCGAACTTCATATCGAGCGTGCGGTACGGCAGCGCGCCCAGGTCGAGGTTGAACAGCTCGTCGAGTGGACCGGTGTAGACGATCTCGCCACCATAGACCTTGCCGTCGATCTTGACGGTGGTCTCGTCGATCTCGAAGAGGTCGCGGGCGTCCACGTCGCAGAACACATCAATCAGATCGTGGTCGAGCATATGCTCGAACAGCGCGGTATAGCCGTCCTGCGGCATGCCCTGGAAGGGAGCCTGCGGGAAGTAGCGATCGTCATCGCCCACAAAGACGGGAACGCGGCCGGTAATCGAGGGGTCGATCTGATCGGGCGTCTGGCCCCACTGCTTCATGGTGTAATGCAAAAAGACGTTCTCGTAGACGTAATCGGCGACCTCGGCAAGATCCGGGTCGTTCTTCTTGCGCAGCTCCATGATGGGCACCTTGACGTCCTTGCCAAAGGTCTCCACGAGCTTCTGATACAGCTCCTCGCCGCGCTCATCGCCAAAGGCGAGCTTGAGGCTCGCATGGTTAAAGGGCACAGGCATAAGGGTGCCGTTGATGTTGGCGAGCACCTTGTGCTGGTAGTCAGTCCACTTGGTAAAGCGTGACAGGAAATTGTGGACGCGCTCGTTAAAGGTATGGTAGATGTGCGGACCATACTCGTGGACCAGGATTCCCGCCTCGTCAGTGCAGTCGAAGGCATTGCCCGCAATGTGGCTACGGCGCTCCAAAACGGCAACACGATAGCCGATGGTTTCGGCAAGACGGCGGGCGCAAACGGCACCGGCATAACCGGCGCCGACAACGATCATGTCGTACGCACCGGGATTAAAGCCTTCAGGCAGGCCTGAGGTAATCTGCATCGATACTCCTTGTCAAAAGCCACGGGCTCGTTAGCTGGGCTTTTCTCGAACATTCTTCGAGACATATTTATCAGAGCGATTATAGCGCTAATGCGTCCTATAATGAGCTTGCCACACAAGGAAAGCTCAAGCACCGCGGCGTACATTATTGAAAGGTAAACCCGCTAGCAGCGGGTTTATTCGTGTACAGCCGGGCGCCTGGAGCTTAGCGAAACGCTTGTAAGGAGTAACATGAGCGATTTCCTAAACCGTATGAAGTCTGCCGCCAAGGCCGACCTTAAGACCATCGTCCTGCCCGAGGGCGAGGACCCGCGCACCATCGTCGCCGCCACCAAGATCATCGAGGAGGGCCTGGCAAAGATCGTCATCCTGGGCAACCCCGACGAGATCGACGTTCCCGGCGCTACCGTCATCGACCCGCGCAATGCCGAGAAGCACGAGGAGTACGCGCAGAAGTTTGCCGAGCTCCGCGCCAAGAAGGGTGTCACCATCGAGCAGGCTCGCGCCCAGGTGATGGACGCCACCTACTTTGGCACCATGATGGTCAAGATGGGCGACGCCGACGGCCTGGTCTCCGGCGCCTGCCACTCCACCGCCGACACCCTGCGCCCCGCGCTTCAGATCCTCAAGACCGCCCCGGGCACCAAGCTGGTCTCGGCCTTCTTCGTGATGTGCACCGACACCCCTCAGTTCGGCACCGACGGCACGCTGATCTTCGCCGACTGTGGCCTCAACATCAACCCGTCCTCCGACGAGCTCTCCGAGATCGCCATCGCCTCGGCCCACTCCTGGTCCACCTTTATGGGAAATGTTGAGCCGCACGTGGCCATGCTCTCCTACTCCACCATGGGCTCCGCCGGTGGCGAGGTCGCCAAGAAGGTCCAGGAGGCCGTGAAGTTCTGCAAGGAGAAGGCTCCCGAGCTCGCCATCGACGGCGACCTGCAGCTCGATGCCGCCATCGTCCCCACCGTCGCTCAGCTCAAGGCTCCCGGCTCCTCCGTCGCCGGTAAGGCCAACGTGCTCGTGTTCCCCGACCTCGAGGCAGGCAACATCGGCTACAAGCTGGTCCAGCGCTTCGCTGGCGCTGACGCCTACGGCCCCATCCTGCAGGGCATCGCCAAGCCGGTCAACGACCTGTCGCGCGGCTGCTCTGCCGACGACATCGTGGGTGTCGTGGCCATCACCGCCGTCCAGGCTCAGATGGCTGAGTAGCGGACATATCCCCTCGGGGCCCTACAGGGTAAAGCTCTGAAAACGTCCTCGGACATGCATGAAACCCCCGCTGCGCACTTCGTGCGGCGGGGGTTTCATGCGTCCTGCGGAATATTTTCAGAGCTTTACCCTGTAGGGTCCCTGCCGCCACGTGGTGCTCAGGGGATCTGGGGTGGACGGCGGCTTGGCTACGAGCTGGGGCTGAGAATCTGAATGGATGGGTGCCGTTGCTGGGAGCGCAGGCGTTGCTGGTGATGATCGCTTTGGGACTGGAATTTCTGCCTGCTAGCAGAAAGGCCTCCGGAGCTGTTGCTCTGGAGGCCTTTCGTTTACTTGCAAATGCGCGCGTTAGTTGTTCTTGGTCAGACGCTCGACGTCGTGGGCGATCATGTATTCCTCGTCGGTGGGGATGACCATGACCGTAACGGAAGAACCGGCGGCACTGATGACCTGCGGGCCGTTGCCCACGGCCTCGCGGTTCTTGTTGTTGTCGATGCGCACGCCCAGCCACTCAAAGCAGTCGCAGAAGGCCTTGCGGATCGACCAGTCGTTCTCGCCGATGCCGGCGGTAAAGGTGATGGTATCCACGCCCGCCATAGAAGCAATCATGGAACCGGCCTGCTGCATGGCCTTGTAGGCGAACATATCGAAGGCGAGCAGGCAGCGCTCGTCGCCCTCGGAGGCGCGCGTACGGATGTCGCGGGCGTCGTTGGAGATGCCCGAGATGGCAAGCAGACCGGACTGCTTGTTCATCATGTCGTCGACTTCCTGGTAGCTGTAGCCGCCCTCGCGCTGAAGATAGCACACGGTGGCCGGGTCAATGGAACCACAACGGGTGCCCATCATCAGGCCGTCGAGCGGCGTGAGGCCCATCGTAGTATCGCGGCACACGCCGTCCTCAATGGCAGCGAGCGAAGCACCGTTACCCAAATGGCACGAAAGCAGACGGTGGCAGCGCGTACCCAGGATCTCCTTGGCCATCATCCACTCGTAACGGTGGCTCGTACCGTGCGCGCCGTACTTGCGCACGTGGTACTTGTCGCACACGTCCTTGGGCAGCGCGTAGGTGTAGGCGACCTCGGGCATGGTCATGTGGAACGAGGTGTCGAAGACGGCCACGTTGGGCAGCTCCGGATACTTCTCGCGGCAGTATTCGATTGCCGCGGCCTCGCCGTAGTTGTGCAGCGGGGCGAGCGGGGCCACCTCAAGGATCTTAGCCATGACCTCGTCGTCGACGACCGCGGAATCGTCAAAGTGCCAGCCGCCCTGAACGATACGGTGGCCGATGCCATCGATCGTAAAGTCGGTCTTCTCGAGCTCCTCGAGCACGCGCGCAATGGCGCAGCGATGATCGGGAAAAGGAATCTCCTCGGTCTGCTTGGTGCCACCGTTCTCGGAGTGACCAAAGATGCCCATCTCCGATCCGATACGCTCGCAGTTGCCCTTGGCGAAAACCTCGCGGGTATCGGTATCCAAAAGCTGATATTTAAGGCTCGAGCTGCCGGCGTTGACAACAAGTACGTTCATGAGACTCCTTCGTGATTACAGTACGGTCGGCAAACCTATAAGGCGGCCGTACCCTTAATAAGAAGTTATCAGAATTCAATAAATATCTATTAGGCTCTTCGCCCAAAGAGCATAAAAGGGGGCTGAACGGCACAAGGCCATCCAGTCCCCTCCCCTTGCATCAATTACTTACCGCTGACGATGCGCTCGACGTCGGAAGCGATCATGAACTCCTCATCCGTGGGGATGACGAAGATCTTGACCTTGGAATCCTTGGCGGACAGGCACCAAGCGCCGTCGCCGCGCAGGGCGTTGCGGGCATGGTCCATCTTGACGCCCATGAAGGCCAGACGGTCGGCCACGCCGGCGCGGACAGCCGGAGCGTGCTCACCGATGCCGGCGGTAAAGACCAGGGTGTCCATGCCGCACATGGAAGTGGCCATCTCGGCGGCCTTGGCGGCAATCTTGTAGACGAACATGTCGAAGGCGAGCTGGGCCTCGGGGTCACCGGCAGCGGCGAGCTCCTCGACGTTGCGGCAGTCGTTGGTCTTGCCACCGGTCACAGCCAAAAGGCCGGACTTCTTGTTCATCATCTCGTCGACCTCGTCGAAGGTGTAGCCGCCTTCACGCTGCAGGTAGCACACGGTAGCAGGGTCGATGGAGCCGCAACGGGTGCCCATCATGACGCCGTCGAGCGGCGTCAAGCCCATGGTGGTGTCCATGCACTTGCCGTCCTCGATGGCGCACAGGGAAGCGCCGGAACCGATGTGGCACACGACGACCTTGCGAGCCTCGCCGTTGGTCATCTCGGCAACCTTCTTGGAGATGTAGCGGTAGCTGGTGCCGTGGGCGCCGTACTTACGAATGTGCAGCTTGTCGCAGACGTCCTTGGGCAGGGCGTAAGTCTTGGCGACCTCGGGCATGTTGAAGTGGAAAGCAGTGTCGTAGACCGTGACGTTGGGCAGGTCGGGATACTGCTCGAGGCAGTACTCGATAACGTTGGCCTCGGGGTTGTTGTGCAGCGGAGCGAGCGGGGCGACCTCGCGGATCTTGGCGAGAACGTCCTCGTCGACGAGGGAGGAATCGCCGAAGTACCAACCGCCCTGAACGATGCGGTGGCCGATGCCCTCGATCTTGACGCCGTTGGCCTCGAGGTCCTTCAGGACGACCTCGATGGCGACCTTGTGGTCAGGGAACTCGATGTTCTCGGTCACCTTCTTGGAACCGTTGGCAGCGTGAGTGAAGGTACCGCCGGTAAAGCAGACGCGCTCGCAGGAGCCCTTTGCGGACACCTTGTGGGACTTGGTATCGATGACCTGATACTTAAGGGTCGAAGATCCTGCGTTGACGACCAGAACGTTCATGTGTCTCCCTACTAACAGGCGGTGTGGCGCCGCCAGGTTACATACGCTTCAATAATAAACCCAAACGCCCTCGCGCTCGGGTTTATTGCGTTGATATATAAGTTATCGGTGCCT